>DATBKR010000188.1:0-9337 GCA_036555805.1 Hyphomicrobiaceae bacterium
GATGACGAACCCGCAGATCACCAAGTCGGAGTTCTGCGTCAGCTGCCACCAGGTTGCCGTCAACCTGGGCATCAAGCTCGAGATCGTGTGGGACCAGTATCGCGACAGCCCGGCAATGAAAGCTGGCGTCACCTGCCAGGACTGCCACATGGGCAAGGTCCCCGGAAAGCCTGAAGGCTATGCGACCGCGCCTTCCGCCGTCGTTGGCGGCAAGGAAATCAACCCGGGACGCAAGCACGCCAATCATCGCTTCATCGGCCCGGGCTATTCGATCGCCCACCCCGGAGTATTCCCCCATAACAAGAAGGCGGACGCCTTCACCATGAAGGAATGGCTGGAGTTCGACTGGCGCGCCGGCTGGGGCACCAACGACTTCGAGGACAAGGTCGCTCGCGGCAAGATCAAGGCCAACTTTCCCAAGCGCTGGGCCGATGGGCTCGACCGTGAAGATGCCTGGCAGATCATCGAGGAGAATCTCGCGAAGCTCGACGAGCGGTACGAGCTCCGGCGGCAGGTTATGGAGAACGGTTCCAAAGTCGACGGTCCCTACATCGCCGGCACCCCGCAGGTCGGCAGGGATCTGGCGTTCGCCTACAAGATCAAGAACCTCAATCCCGGGCACAACCTGCCGTCCGGTTCCCTCGGTGCTCAGCCGCAGCTCTGGGTGAACGTCGCTCTCGTCGATCCCGACGGCAAGAACGTCTGGGAGTCCGGCTATACCGACAGCAACGGCGACGTGGCCAATCTGCACAGCCTGGATGTTGCGGCCGGTACTATCCGGACTGACCAGCAGCTGGTGAATTTCCAGACCATGTTCGTGGTCACCAACCTCAAGGGCACGGACCGCGAGTCGTTCCTGCCGGTGAACCTCGATGTCGACCCGCTGCCGCTGCTGCGCCCGCCGCAGATCCCGACCACCGTTCTCAACCATCCGCCGCTGGTGCGCATGGAGAACCGCTCGCTGTCGCCGCTGGAGGAGAAGCAGATCAAGTACCAGGTGCCGGGTAACCTGATCACGAAGCCCGGCAAGTACCGCCTCGCCTTCCGCATGCGGAGCCGCGCCGAGCCGATCTACTTCATGCGCTTCGTCGGTTCCACCAGGGAGATGGAGCGGCGCATGAACGAGCGGTTGCTCAACTTCCACGACTTCTCGGTGGCGCTCGAAGTGAAAGACTAGCACCGGGAAGCCGAGGGTGTCGGATTGGGGACCTGCGAGGGTCCAGAGAAGGAAAGCGGGTCCCCACACCTATGCCCTCTGCTCCGGAAGCAACCGAAGAAGCTCCAGACTGGCAGCGATTGAGGTCGGCGACCTTCGTCAGACTGTCAGTGGCAGCCTCTCCTTGATTAACCCAACGTTTTTGCCATTTGGCCGGATCAGAGGGAGCAGGCAGGGGGGCACCCAGCCCTGCCCCGGAAGTCTGAGCCACGACGGGGGAGCGCATACGTGACTTGCAGCACGAAAGGCAACGTTCGATACCGTGCCAGGACGGCGATCGCCACGATCGCGCTGGTAACCGGTGGCTACCTTGTGATCTGCGGCTCGACTGCGGCGCCTGCGGCAGCCGAGGGCTGGTTGACCAAGGTGTGGCCCGGCGCCTCGCGGGCCGATCCCGCCGAAGGCCAAACCGATGCGCCGCAGTACGTAGGCGCGCCCCCCGAAAAGAAGACTGCCGACAAAGCCGCGGACCCGGCGGCACGCACGCCCGGCAAGGTGGCCGGCAAGGACGACCTTTTCCGACCCGGTCCGCAGTATGATGAAAAATACGATCCCCAGGGAAACGTCGACATCTACGGCAAGAAGAGCGCAGTCGAGCCGCCGCGCCCGCCTATCGAGCTCGGTCGCCAGCAATATACGTCCGGCCAATACGACCCGAGCAGCACCCTCTTCGGTCAATTGAATCCGCTGCTGCCGGGCCTCGCCGTCTACGGCGACTGGCGGACGGCGGTCGCCTACAACGGCAACAACGGCAAGGATATCGCCCAGATCGCGACCCGGCTGAACATCGACGTCGACCTCAAGCTCACCGGCACCGAACGAATACACGCCTTCTTCACGCCGCTTCAGAAGAATGCAAAATTCACCCGCTACGAGTTCGGCGGCGGCGATGGCGACGGGAGGTTCACCGGTGAGTTCGACTTCAACCCGCAGACGCTGTTCTTCGAGGGCGACCTCGGCTCCATCGTTTCCGGCATCTCCGGCAAGGAAGCCGGCTTCGACCTGCCCTTCACTGTCGGCCTCTTCCCGCTGTTCCTGCAGAACGGGATCTGGGCGAACGACGCAATCCTCGGCGGCGCGGTGACTATCCCGGCAAAGAACTCGGCGAAGCTGGGCCTTCCCAACTACGACATTACCTTCTTCGCCGCGGGCGACGATGTCGACAACGCGGGCATCCTCGGAGCGGGCGTAAAGCACCAGGCCAATCTCTTTGGCGCGACCACCTTCATCGACGCCTTCCAAGGCTATATCGAAGCGGGCTATGCCGTGATACAGGGCGTCGACCAGCTGGAAGGGCAAACGACGAACTTCGTAAGCGCCGCCTACTCCCGGCGCTATGGCAACATCTTGTCGAATTCGACCCGCCTGTTTGCGAACTTCGGGAGCGGCAAGAACGACGAAGGCCTTGCCATCATTTCGGAGAACAGCCTGATCACAAGTTCTCCCAACCTCATCCCCTACGCCAACTTCTTCGTCGGTTTCGGCAACCCTCAGCCCCTGGTCGATGGCAATGGCGCGGGCATACTGAAGAACGTCGGCATCAACTTCGAGACGGACGCCCTGACCGGCTACCCGAAACTCGACGACACCGCCTCCGCCGCCTATGGCGGCGCGCTTGGTCTGATCTATCTCTTCGGCGCGGATCTGGGTCAGCAACTCGTCTTCGAGGTGGCGACGGTTCAGCCCTTCGAAGAGGACAACATCGGCGCCCAGCACGCGCAGTACGGCTTCGGTGTTCGGTACCAGATTGCGCTCACCCGCGCCTGGCTGCTCCGCGCCGATGCTACCTATCAGCTCGTCGATGGCGCCGACGACAACTTCGGCGTCCGCCTCGAGCTCCGGAGGAAGTTCTGACCGATCTTGCCCCAATCTTGGAGGACGGTTCCGGTTTGGGACGGGCAACTGTGCGAGGTGATCTCATGGGCAGTCGGAGCTTATTCGCATCTCTCCTGCTGGCGTGCTTGCTGGCGGTCGGCTTCTTCGGCATTGCGCCCGTTGCCAGTGCCGAATCGGGCGGACAGTCTCTGAAGTCCGGCAAAATCGCCGGGAATAACGTTATCGCGACCAAACGTCGTTTCCGACGTCATTTCCGCAGCGTAAAGATTCATCTGCCCATAGGCCCGTCCTATGTCTATTATGATTATCCGTACTACTACAGCCGAGGTTATTATCCGACGCATATAGGCGGTTATGTCTATTACCCATACTACTACTATCGCACTTACTATTGGGGCTATAATCGAGGTCCTGCATCACGCCGCGGCCAGCGGGCGCTGAGCAAATGACGGCGCTGAGGCCGCATCGGAGTTTCGGAGCTTGCCGATGTCTTTGACGCTCCCGGGATGGCTTCTTATCGCCTGTTCGATCGCGATATCGGCGCTGCTCGTCTTTCTGTTGCGATCTGACGCGGCGAGACTTGCATTCCTCTCCCGGCTCCGGTCATCGAACTGGGCGGGCGGGCAAGACCGTGGAGGTACCGCCGGTACTTTGACGTTGGCTGCCGCGGTCTTTCTTCTCGTCGCAGGCATTGGCGCAGCTACTTTCTATTTGGGGAGTTCCCCGGAGGCGGCCGGCTCAGCGGACAAGGCCTCGCAGGCGCGTTCCGGGTCGAATGACCAAACGCTTGCGCGCCTCAAGGACTACACGCGCTCCATTGGAACCGAAGCTCCGGCGCCTGCGGCGCCAGCCGGCAAACTGCTGCCCGATGTGAACACGATGATCGAACGGCTGGCGGCTCGGCTGGAGAGCGCGCCAGGCGACGTCAAAGGCTGGCGGATGCTCGGCTGGTCCTACTTCAACACCGGGCGCTATGAACAGGCGGCCGCCGCCTACGCGAGAGCGGTAGAGCTTGATCCGAATTCCGCCGAGCTCAAGCTGTCGTACGGGGAAGCCAAGGCCAAGGCCTCCGAAAGCGGCAATTCAGAGACATCCTCGTCTCTGCAGACCGAGGCCGCCAGCGGTGGCGGTGACGGACCAGGCGTAGAGAAGAATACCGACTCCCAAGCCATGCCTGCACGCGAGTATAACGCTGCAATCCGATCGATGGTCGATGGCCTGGCACGTCGCCTGGAGAGTTCTCCGCGGGACGTCGAGGGATGGACCCGCCTTATGCGCTCCCGTGTCGTGCTTGGTGAGAGGCAGGTGGCGGCAACGGCGCTCCGCAGGGCGCTCGAGGTCTTCAAGGACGACGCGGCAGCATCGGGCAAGATTACCGCCGCGGCGCGTGAGCTCGGTCTGAAGGCCGAATGACTGGTCCGCATTTTGCCGGGAAGACTCGTAGGAGGCCGACATGAATTTTGAGCGCATCCTCCAGCAGCGGCTCGATAGCCTTCATCGAGAAGGCCGATATCGCGTTTTTGCGGACTTGAAGCGCCGCCGCGGGTCGTTTCCAGCGGCAGATCATTTTGCGCCGGAGGGCGCGCGCGAGATTACGGTGTGGTGCTCCAACGATTATCTCGGCATGGGCCAGCACCCGGCGGTATTGGCGGCCATGCACGAGGCGATTGACGCCGTGGGCGCCGGCTCCGGCGGCACGCGCAATATCTCCGGCACAACCCACTATCACGTGGAGCTCGAAAGCGAACTCGCCGACCTCCACGGCAAGGAGGCCGCGCTTCTGTTCACCTCGGCGTACATTGCCAACGACGCTACGCTCTCCACCCTCCTGACGCTCGTTCCCGGCACGGTCGTCTTCTCGGACGAGAGAAACCACGCGTCGATGATCCAGGGCATCCGCCACGGGAAGTGCGAGAAGCACATTTTTCGTCACAACGACGTCGACGACCTCGAGGCGAAGCTCAAAAGGTTTTCGAAGGCCACGCCCAAGATCATCGCCTTCGAGAGCGTCTACTCCATGGACGGGCACATCGCGCCGATCGCGGCGATCTGCGATCTCGCAGAGAAGTACGGGGCGCTCACCTACCTCGACGAGGTGCACGCGGTCGGTCTGTACGGCCCGCGTGGCGGGGGCATCGCCGAGCGCGACGGCGTCATGGGTCGGGTCGACGTCATCAACGGTACGCTCGCCAAGGGGTTCGGCGTCATGGGCGGCTACATCGCCGGCTCCCGCGACCTCTGCGATGCCATTCGCTCGTTCGCCTCGGGGTTCATCTTCACCACATCGCTCGCGCCTGCGATCGCGGCCGGGGCGCTCGCTTCCATCCGCCATTTGAAGTCGAGCGCGCTCGAGCGTGCCCGCCACCGGGAGCGGGTTCAGACGCTCAAGACGTTGCTCAAGGCGAGGCGATTGCCCGTCATGGACAATCCAAGCCATATCGTGCCTGTGATGGTCGGTTGCCCGGTTCACTGCAAGGCCGTGACCGACGCGCTGCTCCGCCAATACCGGATCTACGTGCAGCCGATCAACTATCCGACTGTGTCGAGGGGCACCGAGCGGATGCGTCTCACGCCATCGCCGACGCACTCGGACGAGCAGATGGCGTACTTGATCCAGGCACTCGAAGAGCTCTGGTCGGCCTGCCCGGTCTCAAACGGCACCTACGTCAGGCTGGCGGCGGAGTAGAGCCTTGACTGCAAGGCGCAGGCGACCTGCTCCTCGCGCCCGACCGAGAAGGGCAGGACGGCGACGGCAAGATAGGTGCCGGGCGCCGTCCCATGGTCAGTCGCGGTCTGCGACCGGGAGCGATCCCCGGTGCGGCCGAGGTTGAACGGCGCGGGGCCCGCGCCGCCGGCGCAACACCAGTGTGCAGGCTTTCACGCGGCCGGTGCGTGTATCAGCTTATCGATGTCGTATTCCTTCAGGTATTGATCGAGGCCCCAACGCTTCACCTGAGCCATGATCTCCGCGAACTCGGTCTGCGGGATGGGCCGATGTACGAAACGTTCGCCGCGACCGAACCTCGCATAGTCCCAGGAACGATCTTGAAAATCGGCTGGGACGGCATGTTCCCAGAGATGGAGGTATCTCGGCAGGTCCGCCGCAAGCGCGGCCTCGGCGCGCGCCAGCGCCCTCATGTAGCCGCTCACCACCGCAGGCTCGGCGTTCGCCGGCACCCACCAGATCGTGTGAAACTCGTCCTCCATGATCTTGCGAAGACCCAACTGCTCGGCCATCGCCATCTGCGGCGGGAGCAGGCTTGCGGCTTCCACGTCCTTGTTCAGCAGCGCGTGAAGTCGCGCACCAAAGCCGCCCGTGTTCACGGTCTCGATCCGTTCGAGCGGCAGATACTTCTCGAGCCGATAAGGCACGTTGAAATGACTGCCGGCGCGCAAGCCGACGGCGATCGGCACGCCGGCAAGGTCCTCCGGCCGCCTGATGGAAGACTCCGGTCGCACGTAGATCCCCCACGGCGAGACACCGTAGCCCTCGCGTACGATGCGCCCCATGCCGGCGCTCGCGTTGCACACCGTGCCCCATGCGCAGGCGCCCTGGATGACGTCCTCCTTGGATTGCGTATAGGGCCGGTCCTGCGGTCGTTGGAAGTATTCGAGGCCTTTCCAGCTCGACTGCGTGCCGCGGAACGTCTTCCAGTCGAACTCGACATCGAGCCCTTCGGCGGCAAAATAGCCCTCCTGATGCGCCACGAAATCATTGAGGCCCATTCCCTTGGGGGCGATCTTCACGGCTTTCAACGCTGTCATGAGCTTCCTCCCGCGCTTGTTGACGTCGCAGTCGACCCAAGCCTGCACCAGCATACCCTCGGGTCGCGGACATCGCACTTCACGACCAGGATAGCTGGAGCCGGAAGGCGCGGGATTGCCGTCCCCGTGCGCCTTCAATCGGCCTCCGGTCAACCCATTGAGCGAGCGCGCGTCTGACGCGCCCCGATGATCCCGCAGCAGGCTCGCGGTCGGCACTCCTCGTCGTCGGTGCCGCCTCCGGACGGGCCTACGACGGGGTCTGCTCCTCCATCGCGAATTCGGCTTGGAGGCTCTCCATGTCGCGATGGACCGCGGCGACCGCTCGAATCCGGCCCGCCTGCTTGTAGCGCACGAGACAATTCCTGGCGGCAGCGTCGCCTTCGATTGCCACCTCGTCCCAGCCCTCGGCATGGCCCACGTAGGCGACGGAAACGTCGTAGTGCCGGCTCCAGAAGAACGGCACCGCAGTGAATTTCTCTTGCGCACCGAGCATGTTGCGCGCGGCCGTCTGGCCCTGGCGCTGTGCCACCACCCAGTGCTCGACGCGGATGCCGCTTCCGGCGCGCGGATCGGGCCAACGCGCGATGTCGCCGGCCGCAAAAACGCCCGGTGCGCTGGTTTCCAGATGCGCGTTGACGACAACGCCGCGGTCTATGGCAAGGCCGGCTTTCCCGGCAAGATCGAGGCGGGGTCGCACGCCGATGCCGGCCACGACCAGGTCGGCCTCGATCGCGCCGCCATTTTTCAGAGCGACACGTTTGCCATCGATCGCGCCGGCCACCTCGCCCAGGTGAAAAATCACGCCGTGCTCCACGTGCAGCGCGTGCACCATGTCGCCAAGCTGCGCCCCAAGCACCCGCTCCATCGGCCGTTTTTCGGGCGCCACCACGTGCACTTCGATCCCGCGCGCACGCAGCGCCGCCGCAACTTCAAGCCCGATGAAGCTGGCCCCCAGGACAACGGCGCGCCTGGCGCCCTGCGCCCGCGCGATGATGGCGCGGCAATCGGCCAGCGATCGCAAGGTCGACACATGCGGCTGGTCGGCTCCTGGAATTGAAAGCCTGACCGGCTCGGCGCCGGTCGCCAGCAGCAGCCGGTCGTACTCGAGCTTCCGTCCGTCTGCGAGCGCGACCTCACGTTTGCGAACGTCGATGCCGGCCGCAGCCGTATTGAGCCGCAGGTCGATGCCGTTTTCGGCGTAGAAGGCATCCGGCTGCAGCGGTATCCACTCTTCGGGAGCGTTGCCGGCCAGGTAGTCCTTCGAAAGGTTGGGCCGGTCCACGGGCGGCGCGTTCTCGCCGCTCAGCATGACGATGCTGCCGCCGTAGCCTTGTCGGCGCAGCGCATCGGCAGCCGCAAACCCGGCAGCCCCGCCACCGACGATCACGATTCGCGCGGGCGAACCGGCGGCCGGCGCTGGATGCGCCGGCTGGCGCCAAGGCGGAGGCTCCGCCTTGGTCCGCACGAAAATCCGCCCATCGCGTTCCTCGACGATCCAGCGAGCGAGCGGCATGAAGGCCGGCGCGCGCAGGGCTTCGCCGGTTCGCAGACTGAAACATGCGTGATGCCAGGGACAGCGCACCGTGTCGCCCACCATCAGCCCCTCGGCCAGCGGCCCGCCGTAGTGGGTGCACTTGGCACCGACCGCGAAGATCGAGGTGCCCGAGCGCGCCAGCAGCACGGCCTCGTCGCCGACGTGGCCCACGAGCATGCGCCCGTCGGACAGATCGCCGGCGGCGATGCCCTGCGCCAGGTCGGGGCCGGCCGGACTGGATTGCGACGTTGCCATAGCGCATCTCCTCTGGACCGAATTCAGCTGAAGCCGGAGCCGACACGCCGGCCTGTCAATGCATAGATGCCGCGCCCGCCGGAAAGTTCCCGCCTCCGAAGGCTCATCCCATCCAACCCGGGAACCTTTCCGGAGAGGGTTTCATCCAATGACCCGGTGCAAGCGCGGTGTCTCGATGGCCGCGTCCACAACATGGGGTCGGAATGGATACGCTCGTGAGAGACGACACAACGGGCTGCCGCCTTGTCTCAAGCCGCGCAGCCGGAAAGCTTTCTGACCGGCCCTCTCGCGCGGAAGCGGAGCTGGCCGTGCGGACGCTGATCCGCTGGGCCGGCGACGATCCGAGCCGCGAGGGGCTGCTCGATACGCCCGCACGCGTGGTACGGGCTTACGAGCAATGGTTTGCCGGCTACCGCGAAGATCCCGGCGCGCACCTGGCGCGCACCTTCGAGGAGGTCTCCGGCTACGACGAAATGATCGTCCTGCGGGACATCCGCTTCGTGTCGCATTGTGAGCATCACATGGCGCCGATCGTCGGCCGCGCCCACATCGGCTATTTGCCGACCGACAAGGTCGTAGGCATCTCGAAGCTGGCGCGCCTCGTTCAGGCCTACGCGCGGCGCCTGCAGATACAGGAAGCGATGACGGCGGAGATCGCGGACACGCTGGACCGGGTGCTGGCGGCGCAAGGCGTCGCCGTGGTGATCGAGGCCACGCACGGCTGCATGACG
>DATBKR010000189.1:0-7063 GCA_036555805.1 Hyphomicrobiaceae bacterium
TCCTCGCGCTTCTTCTTCAGGGCCGCTTCGCGGCGCTTCTTCTCCTCCTCGCGCTTCTTTTTCAGCTCAGCCTGTCGGTGCCGCTCCTCCTCCAGCCGCTTCTTTTCCTCGGCCTTTTTGTGTTCCTCGGCCCGCTTCTGCTCGTCTGCGAGGCGCTGCGCCTCCTCCGCCTGCTTCTGCTCCTCGGCTTTGAGGGCCGCCTGGCGCTCCGCGTCGGCCTTCTTCTGCGCCTCCGCGGGCGTGACGGCGGGCGGCATCGCCGGCGCGGCCGGGGCGGGCGGCGGCTCTGCCGCCTTCGGGGAAACCGGGTCCGGCTTTGCCTCCGGCGGCGGGGGCGGAGGAGGAGGTGGGGGCGCCGCTGCCGCGGCCACCTTGGACCTTGGAGCCTCCTTCCTGGCCACCTCGCCCTTGGGGCTCTCCTTGGCCTCGGCCTCCAGCAGCTTGGCCGTCCGCACCCCCTGGCGCACCTTGGTGACCTCGCTGGGCGAGATCATGCCCACCGCCACCGGCTCCGGCTCGGCCACGCGCAATTGCTGCCGCGCGTGGAGGGAGAACAGCGCCCCCCCCAGAACCGCGAGATGCAAGAGGACCGAGATGACGAGTGCGACCTGCAAGCTCCTGTCCGCTCGTTGCTGGCGCTACTGCTTGGCCTTCTGGGTCTCTTTCCGAATTTCTTCAGGGCCGTTGACAAAGGTGAACTTCTTGTAGCCGCCCTGGATTATCGCGTTCAGCACCTCCGAGACGCGCCCGTACTGGGCCAGCCGGTCGCCGCGGAACAGGATGGTCTGCTCCTCGGCGTTCTTGCCGATCGCCTTGAGCTTCTGCACCAGCTGTTCGACCTCAAGCGGCTCTTCGGAGGACCCCAGGTAGACGCGTCCCTCGCGGTCCAGCGTCACCGTCAACTGCTCCTGACTGACGTTCAGCGACTGTCCCCTGACGCTTGGCAGGTCCACCGGAACCCCTGACAGAAGCAGGGGCGCCGTGACCATGAAGACGATCAGCAGCACGAGCATCACGTCCACGAACGGCGTGACGTTGATTTCGTGCATCGGCGTGTGCCGACGCGCGCGGCTGCGCCGGCCGCCGCCGGGCCTGCTTGTGCTCTGCAAGCTGACGCCCATCTGCTCGGCTCCGGCTCAGGTTCGCACGTCGATCTGGCGCGAGACGATGGCCGAGAACTCGTCGGCGAACGTCTCCAGCCGCTGCGACAGGCGCGACGAATCGGCGGCGAACTTGTTGTAGAATATGACCGCGGGGATGGCCGCCAAGAGGCCGAGCGCGGTTGCGAACAGGGCCTCGGCGATGCCGGGCGCCACCACCGCCAGATTGGTGCTCTTGGATACGGCGATGGCCTGGAAGCTCGTCATGATGCCCCAGACGGTTCCGAACAGGCCGACGAAGGGCGCGATCGAGCCCACCGTGGCCAGGAACAGCAGGCGTCGGTCGAGCTGCTCCATCTCGCGCGTGATGGTGACGTCCATCACCTTCTCCACACGCATCTGGATGCCGCCCAGGGCCCTGATGTTGCCCTCCACCGAACGCTTCCATTCACGCATGGCGGCCACGAACAGCGAGGCCATGGAAAAGGTACGGCCGTGCGAGAGGCCGATATAGAGTTCATCGAGGGACTGGCCCGACCAGAACATCTGCTCGAACCGGTCGGCCTCGCGACGCGCACGCCCGAAGGCGAAGAACTTTTCGATGATGATGGCCCACGCCCAGATCGAGGCGAGGAACAGCCCGATCATCACGAACTTGACGACCGGATGCGCCGACCAGAACAGTTCGAGCAAGGAAAAGCCGCCAGCTTGCATGTATGTCGCCCCGTTCTCTCTCGGGTTGTCGCAAAAGCGCGACGGGCGGAGCGGCGCCCGGCGCCCCGTTCCCCAATCCGCACTGCCTATCCGCTTCCAGCCCTCAGGACCAGGGGCATCCTGTGCCCCAATGCGGCCAGAGTTGGGCTTTCTGTGGGTGAAAACGAGGTCGGGCGCCGCGCTGATTAAAACCGCGTTAAGCGCGTGGATTCGAGGTCGGAGGTTCGATTTTTTGAACGGGCCGAAACCGCCGTACCCGGCTACGATTTGGCAAGGGCTTCCCCGTATAGAGGGGTGGTCCCCCGCGCTGCCCGGCGGCACTGGCCCCTCCGGCCAGGCCCGCCGGGGCTCCCGACCCACCCGCGAGTTCGAGGTATGGTCCGATCCGCCGCTGCCCGTCCCGCTGCGTCCGCCTCCGGGAGACCGAGATGAGGCGCGCTGCCCTTGCGGCGTCTGCGGCCTGCGGCCTAGCCCTGGGCTGGGGTGCCGCGGCGGCGGCAGGCCAGGCCCGGCAAGAGCCCGTCGGCGACCTGGCGCCAATGCAGGTGCACCTGATGCGCAGCGCGGAGCCCGGCTGCGAGCCGCGGTGCCTGGAATGGATCGCGGCCCAGGGCCGGATCGAGGGGGGCACGGCCGCGCGCTTCCGGCGCGTGCTGCGCCAGATCGGCCGGCGCAAGGTGCCCGTGCTGATCGACTCCGCCGGTGGCCGGGTGGATGAGGCCTTCGAGGTGGGCCGCCTGCTGCGGGCGCGAGGCCTCGATGTCGCGGTTGGCCGCACGGAGCTCATCGGCTGCGCCGCCGCCGACAAGGAGTGCCGCCGCCGCGCCAGGACCCGGAAGGCGCAGCCCGGCCTGCCCATCGGCGATCTCGCCAAGTGTGCGTCGTCCTGCGCCTTCATCCTCGCCGCAGGCACGCGCCGCCTCGTCGGCCCCACGGCTTTCGTAGGGGTGCACCGGATCCGGTCGTACTACGTCTACACGAGGGTGCTGCGCACCTACCGGGTCACGGCCACGAGCCGGCGACTGCTCTCGGAGCGCCGCGTCACCGAGAAGGTAGTGGAGATCCACACCCCGCCCAAGACCTACGACCAGATCCGCCGCTATTTCCGGGACATGGGCGTGGGCGAGGGCATCATGCCGCTGATCCTGGCTACCCCAGGCGACCGCCTGCACTGGCTGACCCGCGACGAACTGCAGGCCACCGGCCTTGCCACCGACTGGATCGACGGCGCTGAGGTGCTGACCGGGGCCGCGTCGCCGGCAGCCCCCATGGCAGCCCCCCTCGCGGCGCACGCCCCCGACGGCGGCTTGGGGAAGGCCGTGAGCACCCTCTCAACCGCGGGGCCGATCCAGGCTCCGAACACCAGCCCGGATCCCGGCGCCAACGAGGGTGTGGCCTCGCCGCCATCGCCGACGTCGGCACCGCTGAGACCTGCCCTTCCGCCATAGCGGGTCGTCGGGCCGCGGCAGCCGAGTTGCGCCTGCACATGTTTCACGTGAAACATGTGCAACCGCAAGCTGCGCCCAGAGCCCGCCGCGACGAGCTCGCGCGACCGACGCCAGTCTGAGATAAGGGCGGCCGGCTACTTTTCGGGCCTATTCCACCTTCTTGTAGCCGCGCTGCGTCATGCACTCGTCGTGAACCTTGCGTCGCGTGTAGTTTTTCGGATCCTTGCGGGCCTCCTCGTTGGCTGACGAGGCGATCATTGCGCCTACCAGCCCGCCGACGAAATAGCCGGCGACGACATTGCCGGCGGCCTCCTCATCGTTGAGATTGGTTTTCTGAGCAGCCTTCCAGCATTGGTCCGAGTCGCCCTTTTGCACGCCCAGGGACGTGCGTGGCCGCTTGAACTCGGTGTCCGGCGCCGAACCGCATCCCTGCAGCATCGCCGCCGCTGCCGCCAGCAGCGGCAGCGTCATCCTTATTGTCATGCTTCCCCCCTACATACCGCGCCGTCCCAGACGCGTACGACCTTGCACACTGAAGCTCCAGCTCGGTCCTGGCGATGCGACACATTGGACGGGCAATGACGATCCGTGGTGCAGTGTCGGAAATGCAACTCGGAGGTTGGCGCGCCGGTCGCTGGTCCCCCCGGGCTGAGGTGCGCCTGCATTTGTTTCACGTGAAACAGGTGCAGCTGCATCCGGCGGCTTTTCGGGAGCAGACACCAGGGATCCACCCAGACGCTCCCCCCCCGAGCCTCTTTTTTTGAACCGCCCCTGAAGCCCTCACTTGCCTATGCAGAAGCGGCTGAAGATCTCTCCCAGCACGTCCTCCACGTCCACCCGGCCGGTGATGCGGCCGAGGGCGGCGGCGGCGCGGCGCAGGTCCTCCGCGCGCAGCTCCAGCTCGCCGGGGGCGCCGGCCAGGTAAGCCTCCAGCGCCTCCGCGCACGCCTCCAGGTTCTGGCGATGGCGCGCCTGCGTGATGACAGGGGCTTCGGTCTCGCCCGTGCCCCCCGCAGCCCGCCGCGCGAGCTCCTCGGCCAGGGCCGGCAGCCCCGCCCCGGTCAGGGCCGAGATGGCGACGGCGCCGTGCGGCGGGCCCCGCTCCAGCCCCGCCGCGCCGACCAGGTCGATCTTGTTGGCTACCTGCAGCAGCCGCCCAGGATCGGCGGCAAGGTCCGGCGGGGGCGGCTCCGGCTGCGGCACGGCTGCGGCCGCGTCGGTGAGCCACACCACGAGGTCGGCCGCGCGCGCGTGCGCCACGGCCCGGCGGATGCCCTCGCGCTCCACCTTGCCCTCGGCCGCCCGGATGCCGGCGGTGTCGCTCAGCACAACCGGCACCCCGCCCAGGTCCAGGACCACCTCGATGATATCGCGGGTGGTGCCGGCCTCCTCGGACACGATGGCCGCCTCCCGCCGGGCGAGTGCGTTCAGCAGACTCGACTTTCCGGCATTGGGCGGGCCGGCGATGGCCACCCGGAAGCCCTCGCGGAGGATCTCCCCGCGCCGGCCGTCGTCGAGGTGGGCGCGCAGCTCGGGCAGCAGCCCGGCAGCCAGCTCCCGCGCCCCCTCCGCCGCTCGCGCCCCCACGTCGGCCTCGTCGGCGAAGTCGATGGCCGACTCGGTGAGCGCCTGGGTCCGGATCAGATCCGTGCGCCAGCGGTCGTAGAGCCGCGCCAGAGCGCCGCCGGCCTGGCGCAGGGCCTGGCGGCGCTGGGCCGCCGTATCCGCCTCGACGAGGTCGGCGACGGCCTCCGCCGCCGTCAGGTCGAGCTTGCCGTTCTCGAACGCCCGGCGTGTAAACTCCCCGCGCTCGGCGAGGCGGAAGCCCTCGATTCCCCCCAGCGCCGCCAGCACACCGGCCACCACCGCCCGCCCGCCGTGCACGTGCAGCTCCGCCATGTCCTCGCCGGTCTCGCTGCGCGGGCCGGGGAACCATAGGACGAGTGCCTGATCGAGCACCTCGCCGGCCGGGTCGCGGACGGTCCGTAAGGCCGCGGCGCGTGGCTGCGGGCGTGGTGGTGTCAGCCGGTCGAGCGCCAGCGCGGCCCCGGGGCCCGACACGCGGATCACCGCCACGGCGGCGCGGCCGTGGCCGCTGGAGAGGGCGTAGACGGTGGGCGCTTTTGCCATCGCAGTTACCCGGTCACAGAGCGGCATCCGGGTTGCTGCCTGCGGGGCGTCAGGTCAAGGGCGGAGTGGCGCCGCCGCGATTGCGCCAGCTCGAACCCCCCGGCTGAGCCGGCAAGTGGCCGAAAAAAGGAAGGGCACCGGGGACTACGGCCCCAGGTGCCCTGCCAAGTGGCACGTCGGTGCGGGCAAACGCGCCAGCCCGGCAAACCCATAATCTCCCACGCTCAAGCTGGTTCCATCGTCGGCGGAGGAAATTTTCATGCGTGGCAAGGTTGCCATACCTGTGCCGGCTACCAGCGTCGCGAGACGTGAATGATCGGGCCGTAGTAGAAGCTGCGGTAGGGCCTGATGTGGGCCCGGGCGCAGGGGCTCACCCTGGCGCGGCGGCAGCCGCCGCGGTGGATCGCAGGTGAGGTGTAATAGGCTGCGCTGTAGTTCCAGCGCGGGCGGCGGAAGATGTTCACACGCGTTGTATAGTAGCTGCTGTAGTAGAGGGGAGGATATGCCGGCCCGTAGTAGGAATAGGAATAAACCGGCGGCGCCGCGTAGACAGCCACCGGCGGAGCGTAGACCGGCGGCGCGTAGTAGGCCGCCCCATGGCCGTATCCGCAAGGGTAGTCGCAGGCCAAGGCCGTCCCGCTGCCCACGCTCAAAGCCAGGGCCGCTGCAGCAGCGGCACCGGCGGCACTGAAGCAGCAAGCGGCGGGGCTGCGCATCAGTCACTCCTCGCAGGTGTGTCTCACGGGCGAGGGGCGCTTACCCCTCGCCCCAACCCGGAAAGGCTCCGCCCTGCTTCAGCGGAACGGCACCCACACCGCCGCCGGCTGGTAGCTCTCGTAGGCGGCCGGAGGCGCGTAGCCGTAGCCGTAGCCATAGCCGCGGTTGCAGCCGCGATAGCCGCCATAGGCGGCGTCGCCGTAGAACCCATAACCATAGCCACCCGCCACCGGCGGCCCGTAAGCCCCAGGCGGCGGCGCGTAGCCGTAGGCCGGCCCCGGCGGGAGATAACCGTAGGCGGGACCCGGCGCGTAGGAATAGGCCACCGGCGGCGCATAGTAGCTGCCGCACGCGCGGCGCCCGCCGCAGGCGGATGCGTCGGTTGCGCTGAAGGCCGCCAGCGTCAGCGCAGCGCCAACGCCCACAAGGAATCCCTTGCGCATTTACACCTCCATCGGGCCCATGATGCCCGGAGTGAGACTGCGTGCCCAGACCGAGCGAAGTCCGCTCGAAGCCCGCCCCACATTGGCTGGGGCCGTTCCGTTTTGAAGTCCGTCAGCCGATCTGCGGGTATAGGAATGGCACACGCCCTGCGCCGCGACACTCCGGCCAAACCCTGTTCGCCGGCGGCGATAAACCTGAGCTTAGGGTTTGCCGTTGGTCGAGCATTAGGGTTGTGCCCTGCTTGCTGCCGTGGGTCCGATCGGGGGTCCGGTCGGTTCGATCGCACCCGCGAGGCTGCTCGCGCGGAGCGCCCCGCCGCACCCGGCCGCGATAGGTCTGAGGAGAGGTGGATCGCATGCAGATGATTGGAGGCCCGGAGGACTTCGCCGCCGCGTTCGGCGTCCCGCCGGAGACCGTCGAGCGGCTTCGGCTTTATGAGCGCCTGCTGCGTCAGTGGCAGAAAGCCGTGAACCTCGTGGCCCCCGCCACGCTCGACGCCGTCTGGCATCG
>DATBKR010000190.1:0-4332 GCA_036555805.1 Hyphomicrobiaceae bacterium
GCCGCGCAGCCAGGTGGACTCGCCGCGCGAAAGCGACAGCGTGCGGATGTGGTCGAGCTGCTCCTTCAGCTCCCCGGCATCGACGAGATGCGCGAGCTTCACCGAGCCGGTGCGGTTGAGGATGCCGAAGGTCACCCTCACTTCGCGGTGCCGGCGGAAGATCGTCTGCGCCATCAGCAGCTTGTAGAAATCGGTGTCCAGCACCGAGCGCACGATCGGGTCGATCTTCCAGGTGTGGTTGTAGACGCGGGTGGCGATGTCGGTCATGGCTTCGTGGGTGTCAGCCCCTCCGGGTCTGACACCATGGCTCGATGATTTGCCGTTGCGGTGTCAAACCCGAGCCGAAGAGTCTGAACACATGCTATCTTCCCGGCCCTGCTACGGCGCCGGACCCGCGGGGTCCGACGGCGGTGTGACACCATATTTCACCTTCGAGGCTTGCGCCACGGTGTCGGACCCAGAGGGTCTGGCACCGTCCTCGACATCGTCGGTGTCGCGATGCCGGTTGTGCCTGCCGTGGAGGTGGAAGCGGGCCTCCAGCCGGTTGGCCTCCAGCTCGCCCTCGAACTCCAGCCAGTAGCAGAACTCCACCCGGTGGCGCGGCGTGTGTTCGAACACGTCGTTGTACTCGGCCCAGCCGGCGAACAGGTAGTGGGCCCGGTGCCGCTGGATGTCGGCCACCAGGCCGATGGGCAGGTTGATGTAGGCGCTGTTGACCGCCGCGTTCGGCCCCACGATCGCCGGCTGCCGGCGCGCGTCGGTCCTGGGCAGGGCGCTGGACTGGGACGGCGGCTTCTCCGTCGCGAGCCCGGCGACGGCGGCGATCATGTCGCGCGTCGGCGTCGTGCCCACGTTGTGCCAGGTGACGAGCAGCCGGCAGCCGACCAGCCTGTCGCCGGCATCGCGCAGCCAGATGGCCTTCGGCTCCCCGACGATGACCGTGGCGCGCTGCGTGAGCACCAGGGCGCGCTGCATGAACTCCGTCGAGCGCCGCGCCGCAGTCGACGACGCCTCGATGGCACGCACGGCCATCCTGAGCTCGCGCGCCTGCAGGAAGGCCATCAGCCACAGGCTCGCGGTGAGCACGATCAGGCCGACGGCGCCGTAAGTGAGGCCGAGGGCGTGCTCGCCCAGCGCCGCAGCGGTCTCGCCGAGGCGGCGCTCCAGGGCGGTTCTTTCCTGGTCCCTGGCCTCTCGCTCCGCGGCCTCGCTCGCAACCTCCTCCGGGCTCCTGGCCGGAGCCGCGACGTGCCCTGGCGCCGGAGACCTGGGCTGCACCTTCGCAGCGGCCGGCTGCCGCTGCCCGGCGCCCTGCGCTGCCGCCGGCCCCGGCGGGACCGCGGCGAGCGTTCCTGCCGCCGCGATGCCGGCACCCACCGCCAGCCCGGCGACCCACAGTCTCCCCCGTTTTGTACGCATCGCAGACGCGTCACCCTCCGCAGCGCGACCCCAGCGCAGGTCTTATGCACGCGCGCTCCCCCCGCGCGATCGCCCTGAGCCCGTCGATGGCTCTTCCTGGAAGGGTGGACGAAAAGAGCCCCAGCCGCATGCCAGGGCTCGAATCGGTTTGTACGCGTGCGGCCTGGATCAGAAGTCCATGCCGCCCATCCCTCCCATGCCGCCTCCGCCTGGCATCGGCGGCGACGGCTCTTTCGGCCGCTCCACCACCATCGCCTCCGTCGTGATCAGCAGGCCGGCGATGGATGCCGCATCCTGCAGGGCGGTCCGCACCACCTTGGTCGGGTCGATCACGCCCTCGGAGACGAGATCGCCGTATTCCCCAGTCTGCGCATTGTAGCCGAAGGCGTACGTGGCGTCGTCCAGAATCTTGCCGACCACGATGGAGCCGTCTTCCCCCGCATTCTGAACGATCTGGCGCGCCGGCGCCTGCAGCGCCCTGCGCACGATGCCGATGCCGATCTTCTGGTCGTCGTTGGCGCCGCGCAGGTTGTCGAGCGCCTTGGCAGCGCGCAGGAGGGCCACGCCGCCGCCCGGTACGATGCCCTCCTCCACGGCCGCACGGGTGGCGTGCAGGGCATCCTCCACACGGTCCTTGCGCTCCTTCACCTCCACCTCGGTGGCGCCGCCCACCTTGATCACGGCCACGCCGCCGGCAAGCTTGGCCTGCCGCTCCTGCAGCTTCTCGCGGTCGTAGTCGGAGGTCGTCTCCTCGATCTGCGCCTTGATCTGCTTGACGCGCCCCTCGATGTCGGCCTTCTTGCCGGCGCCGTCGACGATGGTGGTGTTGTCCTTGTCGATCGTCACCTTCTTGGCCTTGCCCAGCATGTTGAGCGTGACGTTCTCCAGCTTTACGCCGAGATCCTCGCTGATCATCTGGCCCCCGGTGAGAATGGCGATGTCCTCCAGCATGGCCTTGCGGCGGTCGCCGAAGCCCGGCGCCTTGACGGCTGCCACCTTGAGGCCGCCGCGCAGCTTGTTGACGACGAGGGTGGCGAGCGCCTCGCCTTCCACGTCCTCGGCGATAATGAGCAGCGGCTTGGCCGTCTGCACGACGGCCTCCAGGAGCGGCAGCAGGGGCTGCAGGGTGGAGAGCTTCTTCTCGTGGATGAGGATGTAGGGGCTCTCCAGGTCCGTCAGCATCTTCTCGGCGTTGGTGATGAAGTAGGGCGAGATGTAGCCGCGGTCGAACTGCATGCCCTCGACCACGTCGAGCTCGGTCTCCAGGCTCTTAGCCTCCTCGACGGTGATGACGCCCTCGTTGCCCACCTTCTTCATCGCCTCGGCGATGATCTTGCCCACCTCCCTGTCGCCATTGGCCGAGATGGTGCCGACCTGGGCAATCTCTTCGTTGGAGGTGACCTTCTTGGAGTTGGCCTTGAGCTGCTCGACGACCACGTCGACTGCCCGTTCGACGCCGCGCTTCAGGTCCATGGGGTTGGAGCCGGCGGCCACCGACTTGGCGCCCTCGCGCACGATCGCCTGGGCCAGCACGGTAGCCGTGGTGGTGCCGTCGCCGGCGATATCGGAGGTCTTGGAGGCCACCTCGCGCAGCATCTGGGCGCCGAGGTTCTCGAACTTGTCCTCCAGTTCGATCTCCTTGGCGACCGTCACGCCGTCCTTGCTGACGCGCGGGGCGCCGAAGGATTTCTCCAGCACCACGTTGCGGCCCTTGGGGCCGAGCGTGACCCTGACGGCGTTGGCCAGGATATCGACGCCGCGCAACAGGCGCTCGCGCGCCTCCTGGGAGAACTTCACGTCTTTGGCTGCCATGGGCGTTAGGGGTCGGACCCCTTCCTCTGCGTTAGAGCTGAACCTTGTAGATGGGGTCAGACCCCTTTCGATTGCGCTTCGAGTTCAAATGCGACGGTCGTTCGAAAGGGGTCTGACCCCTTCATCCCTCATCCGCGGACCTCGGCGCGCGTTGCCAAACCAAGCCTCGGGAGCATCCCAAGGAAAAAGGCGGAGAGGGCCGCGATCAGGCCGCGGCGCGCACCGAGGCTTTTCCCTCGACAATGCCCAGGATGTCGCTCTCCTTCATGATCACCAGTTCCTTGCCGTCGATCTTGACCTCGGTACCCGACCACTTGCCGAACAGCACGATATCGCCCTTCTTGACATCGAGCGGGATCAGCTTGCCGGTCTCATCGCGCGCGCCCGGGCCGACGGCGATCACCTCGCCTTGCATAGGCTTCTGTTTGGCCGTGTCTGGAATGATGATGCCGCCAGAGGTCTTCTCCTCCTCCTCGATGCGGCGCACAACCACCCGGTCATGCAGGGGGCGAAACGTCATGGCTTCTGCCTCGTTTGAGAATGGATCGTGAGGATCGAAGGGGCATCGCCCCACTTCTTGAAGGAAGCGCGTGCACACCAAGAACTGCGGTCAGTACGGCGGCAAGCGCCTCGGGTCCACGGTATAAAAAAGGGCATTTGGCAGTGTCAAGAGGAGAGTGCCAGGGCTGCGCTGCGCCCGCTGCGGCGTCGCCAAAGCCGCTGCCGACGCCGCTCTTCGTTCAGTGCGGCCCGCTTCTTCCGCGAAAAACGCGCCACCCGCTTGAATTTGTTGGCACTCTGGCCTCAGTGCTGCTTGCGCGCGCGCTTGCGGAACGGGAACAGGACTTGCATCGTTGCGAAAGACCGGCTCAGCGCGGCCCAAGCGCCCTCGGCACCCTTGGCCGGTCCGGACACGGGCGAACCGTGGCAAAGGCGCGACACCGGCACGTCATCCCGGTGGCGTCGGAGGAATGAGGCAACTGGCCATGACAAGAATAATCGATGGGGACTTCCGCGCGCAACTGGCGGGCTACAGCCTGACGACGGCCGAGATCCTCTATCGCCTACCTGACTACCCCTCGCTGCTGCAGGGTTTCATCT
>DATBKR010000191.1:0-1891 GCA_036555805.1 Hyphomicrobiaceae bacterium
CGTCGCCAGGAAGGACCCGGCGCTCACCGCCCAGGCGCTCAAGGACTACTGCGCCGAGCAGCTCACTGCCTACAAGCGGCCCAAGTACATCATCTTCCAGCAGGAGCTGCCCAAGACCAACGTCGGCAAGGTCCTCCGCCGCGCGCTCCGCGACGTGGCCCAGCAGGCCGTGAAAGGGAAGGAGGCCGCGTAGGGTGCGTTAGCGCGAAGCGCGTAACGCACCGATGCAACCCGCACGTCCGGCACGACGGTGCGTTACGGGCTGTCGCCCTAACGCGCCCTACGCACCCTACGCCGCCAGCAGGCCGACCGCCTCGGAGCGGTGCAGGCACGTCTCCGGCCAGCGGTGCAGAAGGCGCGGCAGGCCCGACTTGGACGAGCGGTAGAAGCGCGTGCGGTATTCCACCGGCAGCGCGCCGGCGAACTCCAGCATGTAGTGCTGCCGGTCGCGCTCGCCGCAGCAGTGCGGCGTGCGCCGGCCCTCGCCCGGCGAGTGCGTGTGGAACTCCTCGCAGTAGGGGCACAGCACGGCCCACATGTGCCCGAGCCCGAGCCCGCGCATCTTCGGGCTGTCCGGGAGTGACCATGCGGGGACGGGCAGGCACTGCCCCCTGCCGCGCCACCCGACCAGCTCCTCCGCGCGCTCCACACAGCGCCTCAGAGCCTCGGCGCCGCGCCGGCCGGTTGCGAGCGCGCGTTGTGCCCGCTGCTCGCGCCACACCTCGACGGCGCGCCGATCCAACACCAGCGCGGCCCAGAAGCACGCCACGCCGGCGCGCACGCACACGTGCCTGAGAAGGCGCGGAACATGCCCGTTGCACGAAGCCTCAAAGGCTTTCGCGGACCAGGCCCAGGCGGTTTTCCCTCGCATCGCCCATTTCCTCCTCCCTGAATTTCTATAAAGGAGTTTACCCGGAAAAGTTAACGCGGCGTAAATAAGTTAAGGCCTTATTAAGGCAAGTATATTTTCCACCGGACGGGTGGTTTTTGATTTTTCTGGGAGAGCGCGGGTTTCTCGCGGGATATTCCAGCAACCAGGCCGTTGCAAAAGCGTCAGACCCCTCCTATCGACACCGAATCTCGCGCGTGCCGACCTCGGATCAGATGTGCAGGGCACGGCCGTAGGCGGCGAGCACGCTCTCGTGCATCATCTCCGACAGGGTGGGGTGAGGGAAGACCGCATGCATCAGGTCTTCCTCGGTGGTTTCCAGCTGCATGGCGATCACGAAGCCCTGGATGAGCTCCGTCACCTCCGCGCCGACCAGGTGCGCGCCCAGCAGCTGCCCGGTCCTGGCATCGAAGACGGTCTTCACCAGCCCCTGGTCCTCGCCGAGCGCGATGGCCTTGCCGTTGCCGATGAATGGGAAACGGCCGACCTTGATCTCGTAGCCCTTCTCCTTGGCCGCCGCCTCGGTGAGCCCCACGCTGGCGATCTGCGGCTGGCAATAGGTGCAGCCGGGCACCATGCGCTTGTCGAGCGGATGCGGGTGGAGGCCCTTGATGGCCTCCAGGCACACGACGCCCTCGTGGCTCGCCTTGTGCGCCAGCATGGGCGGGCCGGCCACGTCGCCGATGGCGTAGATGCCGGGCACGTTGGTGCGGAAGTGGTCGTCGACCGCCACGCGGCCCTTGTCGTCCTGCTTCACGCCGGCGAACTCCAGCGCGAGGCCGTCGACGAACGGGCGCCGCCCGATCGCCACCAGCACCACGTCTCCAACCAGGGTCTCGGTAGCGCCACCCTTGGCCGGTTCGAGGGTCAAGGTCACCTTCCCGCCGGCCTTCTTGGCCGCCGTCACCTTGGTGCCGAGCTTGAATGCGATGCCCTGCTTCTGGAGTATCTTCTGGTAGGCGGCGCCGATCTCGGCATCCAAGGTGGCGACGATGCGGTCGA
>DATBKR010000192.1:0-4677 GCA_036555805.1 Hyphomicrobiaceae bacterium
CTCGGTGCTGCTGCAGTACGTGCGCCCACTGCCGATCCGGCTGGAGTTCGACCTCGCCGAGCGCGACCCCTACGGCCTCAAGGACGAGCGTGTACGCCGCATCGTGGTGGCCAGCATGCAGAGCGGGGACGCCGGCGCTGCGGGCGTGTTCTCGACGCCGATGCGCTCGTTCGCCAATTTCAACGCGCTGGTGGCGGAGGTGAAGCCGAACCTCAGCAAGATCAGGCAGCCCGCACTCATCGTGCACCCGCGCGAGGACGACATCGCGAGCCTCAGGAACGCCCAGTACCTGCAGGCGCACCTGGGCGGGCTGGTGGACACGATGGTGCTCGACAACAGCTACCACATGGTCACGCTCGACCAGCAGCGCCACATCGTTGCCGATCGCGCGACGAGCTTCGTGAGCTGGATCGAGGCCCAGGTCGAGAAGAGCCGCTTCGTCCCGGCAGCCAGAGGCGTGGCGGTGGTGGAATGAAGGCAGACCGCCACAGCCGGCCTGACAGCGCGCGCCGGCGGCGCCCGGCGCTAGTGCGTGCCTGCGTGCGTGCCGCCCCCCGGCGCGCAGCGCTCCAGGCTGGTCGTGGCGCGCTTCCAGGTGAAGGTCTCGCCCAGAAACTTCACGCCGAGATAACCCGTCACCATCAGGGTGTCGGCGTTGGCGAGTTGCAGCGAGGCGCTGAATCGCTCCTCGTCCTCGGGATTGTAGATCCAGCCCGATTCCCAGGCGTTGGCGGCCTCCCGGCGCAGGTCGCCCAGCACCTGCGTGCCGCAGATGCGCTTGCCGCTCTTGGAACGGTGGTCGGGGTTCTTGAGCCAGACCACGCGGCCGCACACGCGGTTGCTGCGGGGGTTGCCGCCAATGTTGCCACAGGGGCCGATCTCCACCGCGCCCTGGCCTGTGTGGTCGATCCAGACCCCGGACACGTCGGCGCCGGTGCCCTGCGCCGGGGCCGCGCCGGCGAGCGCGACCATGGTTGCGACGGCGCCGCCGGCGAGACGAAAAACTCGAACAACATCCGCGAGATACATCTTCGAGCGCTCTCCATGTCTGAGCTGGGCCCGGCCCCCGCGCCGACATGCAACCGCGATTGGGAGAAAATGCGGCAGCGGCCGCGAGGCACGCAAGGCGCTCCCCGGTCGCGGCGGCTTGATTTGCCAATCTGCCTTAACCCTCGGCCCCGCTTTTCGCGGGCTGGGAACGAATACCTATATAACCGCCGCAACGCCTACGGCTGGGGTGCCCACGCACGTTCAGCCGCGCCCGTTTGCGGCGCCCAGGCCGGCGCCATCGCGGGCCCGTGGAAGTGTGAGGCGTCCCGATGACGTTAACCCTGGCCTTCCGCAACCTGTTCCACGACCGCGTCCGCCTCGCCGTGACGCTGATCGGCATCCTGTTCTCCATCGTCCTGGTGGCGGTGCAACTCGGCCTCTACCTGGGCGCGCGCGGCATGATCATCTCCATGATCGACCGGGCCGACGGCGATCTGTGGATCATGGCCTATGGCACCAAGAACTTCGAGGAGGCCCAGCCGATCCGCGCCCGCGAGCGCTACGTGGCGCTCTCAACCCCGGACGTGGTGAGCGCCACGCCCATCGTCACCGCCTTCACCGACTGGCGCAAGCCCACCGGCGGTTCGACCCTGGTCGTGGTGATCGGCTCCGACACCGCAGAGGGCGGCATCGCCCCCTGGAACGTGGTCGAGGGCGACGTGTCGGGCCTCGGCGCGCGCGACGCCGTGATGATCGACAAGACCTATCTTGCCGAGCTGGGCGTCAACGGCGTGGGCGACACCGCGCAGGTGGGTTCGGCGCGGGTGCGCGTGGCCGGGCTCACCGAGGGCATCCGCTCGTTCACGGTGACGCCATTCGTGTTCACTACGCTCAACCGGGCGCGGCAGCTGGTCGACATGCCCGCCGACAACATCACCTACGTACTCGTCAAGGTGCGCCCCGGCGCCGACGTCGAGAAGGTGCGGGACGCGATCCGGGCCCAGCTGCCGGGCGACAACGAGATCCTCACCAGGGCCGAGTTCCGCGAGCGCAGCCTCAACCACTGGCTGTTCGCTACCGGCGCAGGTGTGGCGCTGCTCGGCGGCGCCATCCTCGGCCTGATCGTGGGCACCGTGATCGTCGCCCAGACGCTCTACTCCAGCACCAAGGATCACCTGGCCGAGTTCGCGACGCTGAGGGCGCTCGGCTCGTCCAAGGGCTACATCAACAAGGTGATCCTGATGCAGGCGGGTCTTTCCGCGCTGATCGGCTACGGGCTCGGCATGAGTATCGCGCTCACCGTCGTGTATCTGAGCGAGCACACCGCCCTTCCCATCGTGATGTCGCCGGCCCTCGCGGCCCTACTGCTGGCGCTGACCTTCGCCATGTGCTCGATCTCCGCGCTGTCGGCGATCGGCAAGGTCGTGCGCATCGATCCAGTGATGGTGTTCAACAGATGACCGCTGCAGTCACCGCTCCCGACGCGCAGGCCGGCACCGTTGCGGCAACCCCGAACGTGGTGCTGGAGGCGCGCGATATCGTCAAAGACCTCGGCCACGGCGCCGGCAAGGTGCGCGCCCTCAAAGGTGTGAGCCTCAAGCTCAACACCGGCGAGCTCACCCTGCTCATGGGCCCCTCGGGCAGCGGCAAGACCACGCTTCTGTCGATCCTGGGGTGCATCCTGACGCCCACCTCGGGCACGCTGACCGTCGCCGGCAAGCCGACCGGCGGCCTCGCGCCCGAGGCGCTGGCCGACTTGCGCCGCAACCACGTCGGTTTCATTTTCCAGTCCTACAACCTGTTCCCCACGCTGACCGCCGAGGAGAACGTGCGCCTCGCGCTCGATGTGCGCGGCAGCCGCGGCTCCGACGCCATCGTCGCCGCGCAGCGGGCGCTGCAGAAGGTGGGGCTGCGCCACAAGCTCAAGTCGTATCCCTCCAACCTCTCGGGCGGCGAGCAGCAGCGCGTGGCGGTCGCGCGCTCGCTGGTGGGATCGCCCTCGGTGATCCTGGCCGACGAGCCCACGGCGGCGCTCGACAGCGAGAACGGCGTGGCCGTTATGTCCTTGTTAAGCCAGATCGCCAAGGATCGCAGCCGCGCCGTGCTGGCCGTCACGCACGACCCGCGCACTGTGCCTTACGCCGACCGCATTCTGCGCATTGAAGACGGCCTGATCGTCGGCGAGGAACGCCGCGCCGAGGGCGTCGAGACCGTGCACGAGCTGGCGCGCACCAGAAAGAGGAAGGCAAATGCCTAGGGCCGACTCGTCCTTCAACATGCTGATCGTCGCCGCGGCGATGGCGCTCGGCATCGGCTACTACGTGCCCCAGACCTTCAGCCAGAAGGCCGGCAGGGTCCCTGCCGCCGGCACCACGCCGGCCACGGCGGCCGAGGGCCCGAAGGCCGCGGCGCAGCAGCGCCCGGCGTGGGCGGCCTCCGCACCGGGGCGCGTCGAGCCCGCCGGCGGAGAGATCCGCATGTCGGCCCAGGTGCCGGGTCGCGTCGCCGACGTGCTGGTGGGCGTCAACGACAAGGCGATGGCGGGCGACCTGCTGGTGCGGCTGGCGGACGAGGACCTGGTGGCGCGCGTCAACGCCGCGCGAGCCGAAGTGGCCGTGCGCAAGCGCGACCGCGACAACGAAACCGTGTCCAGGGCCGCGCAGGACCGCCGCAACGCCGAGGACAAGTTCGCGGACGCCGAGCGTCAGCTCGCCTTCGCCCGCGAAGACCTCGACCGCGCGCTGAAGGTCAAGCGCAACGGCGGCGCCAACGGCGATGTCGACAAGGCCCGCGCGGCCGTGGCCAAGGCCGGCGACCAGGTGGAGCAGACGCGCACCACCCTGCGCAAGTCGCTGGCCAACAACGATGCAGCGGCGCCGACCCGGCTCGAGGCAGCGTTGGCAGCGGCACGGGCCGAGCTGTCGCTGGCCGACGCGGCGCTGGAGCGCACGCGCCTCAGGGCGCCCTCCAACGGCACCGTCCTGCAGATCAATGCCAAGGTGGGAGAGACGGTGGCGCCGTCGCCCGAGAACCTGCTGGTCGTGGTGGGCGACGTCTCCTCGCTGCGCGTCAGGGCCGAGTTCGAGGAGCGCGACATCGGCAAGGTGCGTGTGGGCCAGGGCGCAGTGATACGTTCCGACGCCTTCCCCGGCAAGGACTTCGAGGGCAGCGTGTCCTTGCTGGCGCGTTCGCTCGGGCCCAGCAAGCTCGGCCCGCGTGGCCCGCGCCGGCCCACCGACATCGACGTGCTGGAGGTGTTCATCGACCTCAACGGACAACCCCCGTTGCTGCCCGGCATGCGCGTCGATGTTTTCCTCAAGGCCGATGCCACGGCCGCCGGCCAGGCCTCGTCCAAGCGCACGTAGCGCCCTCTCAGCCCCTCCTCCGGGTGTGGCGCCATTTCCGCGACAGGTGTAGGCCAGCGGCGTCCCACCTGCGAACCACCGGCGTCTTCCCGCGACACCGCGCAGGCCACGTGCCGCTTGGCTTGGGCTGAGCCGCCGCATAGACTGCGATAAAACATCAAGGCTGAAAGGGAGGAATGGCCCGATGCACCCACTGTCTGCAATCCGCGCCTTGGCGGGCGCTGCGGCCGTCGCCGCCGCGCTCTGGCTCGCGCCGCAGCCGGCCGCGGCCCAGGAGCTGAAGATCGGCTTCAGCATGGCGATGACCGGCGGGCTCGGGCCC
>DATBKR010000193.1:0-30679 GCA_036555805.1 Hyphomicrobiaceae bacterium
GCAGCGCCGGCGTCCCCGCTCTGCATGCTGGCCACCACGATGCGGCGTACACGCTCGTCCTTGAGGCCGTAGGGGTCGCGCTCGGCGAGGTCGAACTCCAGCCGGATCGGCAGTGGGCGCACGTACTGCAGCAGCACCGAGTGCCAGGGCATCGACCAGCCGTCGAGCTTCAGCGTCGGCGCGAACAGCAACAGGCCGTGCACACCCGCCGACCGCTTCCGCGCCAGGTGCAGCCCCAGGATGCCGCCCATGGAGAGGCCCCCGGCGAGGATCACGTCGCAGTTTTGCGCGAGCCTGTCGTGTGCGGCCTCGACACTGGCATA
Source organism: Hyphomicrobiaceae bacterium (assembly GCA_036555805.1). Taxonomy (GTDB): domain Bacteria; phylum Pseudomonadota; class Alphaproteobacteria; order Rhizobiales; family Hyphomicrobiaceae; genus AWTP1-13. The sequence goes on from DATBKR010000193.1 coordinate 324, forward strand.
CCACTCGCGCCAGGTGGAGCGGCGCAGTTCCTCGGGCGTGCCGCAATGGCCGGCGAGCTGACAGCACAGGACGGTATGGCCGGCGCGAGCGAAACCTTGAGCGATGAAACGCAGCTCGACCGGCGTACCTCCGAGGCCGTGGATCAGCAGGATACCAACCCGTCCGCCTTGCAGAAACAGGCTGCGATCCGGCGTTTCATCCGGCCTAGTTTCAGTATCTTCCTGTATATTCATCACGTTACGCGCACCACCTAAGATCGTTTGTTATCGCCAGAGCGGGCGTTTTCTAAGCAGCCGTGCCTTTCGGCGCCGGTCTCGATTGGTCGCACCGTCGATGCGTTTCGCGGCCTTTCCCGATTCGTCGATCAGATCGATCTGTCAACGTCTTGGAGGACTCCCCTCCGTCGGAAACACAACAGGCGCACCACAGGTTCCGCTCGGTGCTCCGAAAGCTTCGCGCCGCCGCGGCGGCCCCAACTTCCGCCCCTCTTCACGCGCCACTCACGCCCGCGCCGCGCGCCGCATGACGGCGTCGAGCAGCTTCAGGGCCAGATCCATCTCGTGCCTGGTGATGTGCAGGCTGGGCGCCAGCGTCACCACGTTCTTGTGGTAACCGCCGATATCCAGCACAAGACCGTAGCGTTTGCCCTCGACCTCCAGGTCGCCTTTGAGACCTTCATCGACCATTCGGTCGACGATCGCCTTCGACGGCGTGTAGCTGTCGCGCGGCTCGCAGATCTCCATGCGCAAAGCCAGACCCAGTCCGTCCACGTCGCCGACGATCTTGTGGCGGCGCTTGAGATCGTGCAGACCCTCGAGCAGGTAGGCGCCCTTCTCGGCTACCATGGCCTCGTAGTCGGTCTCGCGCACCATCTTCATGGCTTCGAGCGCGACCGCGGTGCCCATTGGGTTGGAATTGAAGGTGGAGTGCGTCGAGCCGGGAGGGAAGACGGCGGGGCTGATCAATTCCTCGCGCGCCCACACACCCGACAGCGGGTTGAGGCCGTTGGTGATGGCCTTGCCGAACACGATGGCGTCGGGCTTCACACCGAAGTGCTCGATCGACCACAGCTTGCCCGTGCGGTAGAGGCCCATCTGGATCTCGTCCACGATGAGCAAGATGCCGTGCTTGTCCAGCACGCGCTTGAGATCGACGAAGAAGTTCCTGGGAGGAATGACGTAGCCGCCGGTGCCCTGGATCGGCTCCACGTAGAACGCGGCGTACTCGGCCTCGCCCGCCTTCGGGTCCCACACGCCGTTGTACTCGCTCTCGAACAGGCGCGCGAACTGCTGAACGCAGTGATGGCTGTACTCCTCCTTGCTCATGCCCTTGGGTCCACGGAAGTGGTAGGGGAACGGCACGAAGTGGGCGCGGTCGCCGAAGTGGCCATAGCGGCGCCGATAGCGGTAGGACGAGGTGATCGCCGAAGCGCCGAGCGTGCGTCCGTGATAGCCGCCCTCGAAGGCGAACATCAGACTCTTGCCCTTCTTGTAGTTGCGCACGAGCTTGAGGCTGTCCTCGATGGCCTGGCTGCCGCCCACGTTGAAGTGGACGCGTCCCTTGGCGCCGAATTTGCGCTCGGCGTCCTGAGCGATGAGGGTGGCGAGTTCGATCTTCTCGCGATGCAGGTATTGGCTCGCCACCTGCGGCAGCCGGTCGAGCTGGCGCCGGACCGCGCTGTCCAGGCGCGGATTGCGGTAACCGAAGTTGACCGCCGAATACCACATCTGCAGGTCGAGATAGGCGCGGCCCTCGACATCGTAGAGGAACGAGCCATCGCAGCCCTCGAAAATCTTCGGCGGGTCGGTGTAATGCACGGTGTCGCCGTGCGAGCAGTACTTGTCCTCCAGCGCCAGAAGCTCGGCCTCCGACAGCCCGCCGCGCTCCGCCGCGCGCGCCGCCACGTCGTCACCCCGCACTCTCAACCGCTTGCTCATCGCATCCACTCTTCTTGCGTGCCTGCTACTCCTCGCCCGCCCGCGCCGGCTCCTGCGCCATCGCGGTCCCGCGCCCGTCGAGCCAGCGCGCGAGCAGTGCCGTAGCCTCGTCGAAGGTGTCGAACCCGTAGTGTGGCAGGTCCGTCTCCCGGCAGTGTCGGAGCAGGGACCCTTTGGCCAGCACGAGATCGGTGCGCTCGGCCAGGCAGAAATCAGAGCGGCCGTCGCCCACCAGGATGTTGAGCACGCGCGGCTGCCCCTCGGCGAAGCTGCACTTGCAGTTGCCGGCGAGGCTGGCGCACGTGCTCTTGGCGTGCGGGAACGCAAGCCGCCAGCGGTCGCCGCCGAGCCACTGCAGGTGATTGGCGAAATACGGAACGTCTATGTCGGAGCGGTCGAGCACTGTGCGGATGGTGCGGTCCAGCCCGTCCGAAAGCACCTTGAGCGTGTGGCCCTGGCCGCGGAAGCGGTCCACGAAACCGCGGAAGCCGGGATCGATCTCCACCGTCGCAATGAAGGCGTCCATCTCGGACGGCGTCGCGCGCACCAGGTCGATCTGGCGCACCATGCACTCGCGCGAGCCGATGCGGCCCGTCTTCCAGTCTTCCTCGATGTCACGCCATGCCGGAGCGGCAAACCGCTCGAGCAGCAGGTCGGTCGTATCGACCTTGGAGATCGTTCCGTCGAAATCGAGCAGAACGCGACATTTCACACGCGCTATCGACACGCCAGCAGAACCCGTTGATTTCAATTGCTGCCACCCCGGTGCCGGGGTCACGAAGAGAGCGCCTCTTTAGCCCTCGCTCAACGCTCTGCCAATGGCTTTGGTTCAAATTTTCGTCAGCTGCACAGCTACTGCTTGTACGGATTGAGTTTGCTGCACGCCGCAGTTGATGGACGATCACCACCAAGCCCTAGCTCCAAGTCGTCGTACACAACGGAATTTCCGATAGATCGGGACAGATGGCCGCAGACGGACCGCAAACAGTCGGGATGGCGAGGCGCCTCCGGGGAACAGAGCGACATTTTTCGCGCTGCGAGAGGCGGAATGACCACACCGCGCCATGAGGCTGTGGCCGGTCCGCCCACAGATTGTGTCTGGAGCGCTACGCTCTCGCTCCTCCCTGCACCGCGCGCGTATCAGGCCCACGTCTTCAGCCGACGCGGATTTGCCGCAGGGCCCGCGGTCCGAGAATTTCGCCACGCGCAACTCGGAAAGCGGAGGAAAGGCGCACGACGGAGAATCCTCCGCCTGAGGCAGCGACGGCGCCCCGGCGACGCCACGCAGGGCGCCGCTGCCCGCCTACCAGATGTCTTCCTTCTTCTTGGGGATGGCCATCAGGACTTTGATTGACAGGAATGCGACAGTCCAGCCCGCGACGGCCATCAGCGTTGTGATGGCCGTCACGTCCTTGTTGTCGCCGGTGCGCAGGATGACGATGAGCATCGCTGTCGCGAACGCGGCGAACAACGTCGCGCAGATCAACACGAACGCCCAGAATTCCCGCATGACCGCCGTCCGCCCTGCGCCCAAGAGACCGCCCGCGCGCGAGAGCATAGCAACACTCGCGCTTCTCGACAAAAATCTCCCCTCCAGGGCCACCTGGTGTTTGGGGGCCGGTGAACGGCCCGCCACACAAAGTCTTCGCAGCCTCGCGGCGCGGGGACGGAAAGGCGCAGGATCGCCAGCGCCAGGCCGCGCCCTCAAACTCACGCCGATGGGTCGGCGAGGCTTCGTAAGGCCGCCGCCGTGGCCGCATCCGCGGGATAGAAGCACTCCAGCGCCAGCTCCGAAAGCGTCACGTCCACCGGCGTGCCGAACACGGTGGTGGTCGAAAACAACGAAAGCGTGCCGGCGTCCGTGAGGAGCCGGAGCGGCACCACAACGCTGCCAAGCTCCGCTGCCGGATAGGCCCTCCTCGGGCCGCTGACGTAATCGACCGGCGGCCTCCTCGGCGAAATCATGCCGGGACAACCGCAGTCGACCGCCCCGGCCGCTGCCAGCCAAGAGGAGACCGGCATGCCCTACCATCAATCCCCCACCTTCCTGCGTCGGGCCCTGCTTCTCGATGCCGTCGCCAGCGGCGCCACCGGGCTGTTGCTGATCGCCGGCGCCGGCCTGCTCGAAGGGCTGCTCGGCCTGCCCACGACGCTCTTGCGCAGCGCCGACCTGGTACTGGTGCCCTACGTGGCGTTCGTGACCTTCACGGGTACGCGCGGGGCTATCTCGCCCCGGGCGGTGTGGACCATCGTCACCGCCAACGCGCTGTGAGCGGTCGCCAGCGTCCTGCTGCTGCTGTCCGGGTGGGTTGCGCCCACGGCGCTGGGCTACGCCTTTGTCATCGTCCAGGCGATGGTCGTGGCGCTGCTGGGCGAGCTGCAGTACGTCGGCGTGCACCGGCCGGTCGCGGCGGCGTGACACCGCAGACCTTGGCCGCCGCGGCCCTCGGCAAGAGCTTGTGCCGGGCCCGGCTTTTCGCTAAAGAGGCGGCCGAATTCCGGCTCGGGCGCGCTGGCGCGCCTCCGGGTCTTCAGCCCCCAAGAAAGCGGCAGCCGCAATGAAGAAAGACGAAGATTTCCACCCCCACTATCACATGATCAAGGTGGTGATGACGGACGGCACCACGTTCAACACCTACTCGACCTACGGGTCGGAGGGGGACACCCTCACCCTCGACGTGGACCCGAAGACGCATCCGGCCTGGACCGGCCAGAATCAACACCTGGTGGACCGCGGCGGCCGTCTCTCGCGCTTCAAGAAGAAGTTCGAAGGCATGTTCTGAAGGCGGGGTCAAACCCCTCGCCTCTGCGGCCGCAGCAGAGTCTCCAGTGGGTACGCGAGGGTCTGACCCCTTCAGCCGGCTTACGCCGCCTGCATGCCGCGTGCAGCCTCCAGCCAGCCCTTGACCCGCTCCATGTCCGGCACGTCGCCGCTGCGCAGGACGCGCTGCCCGGCCGGCGTGGCGGCGTAGGCGAGCACGTCGGCGCACAGCTTGTCGGCCTCCGCATCGGCGATGGCCGGGGCGGAGCGGTAGCCCGCCCCCACGAGAAGCTGCCCGTGGGCGGGGCGCAGGCCGGGGATAGCGCACATCAGGAGCGCCTGGTCCTGCCAGTCGCCGATCGTCTGGGCCGTCAGGCCGCGGGAATTGAGGTGCACGGCCAGCGCCGCCGGATCGGCCTTCAACAGGTCCCGCACGGTGCTGACGCCGAGCGCCTGCAGCCGCTTGACCGTCTTGGCGCCGGCCGCCAGGGTTTCGCCAACGCCATGATCCAGCGTGAGCTGGACATCGCCGTCTGCGCAACCGCCCGCAGCGCCCTTCCCCTTCGCCGGCTCCCGCCGCGCGTGGACGGTATCGGCGAGTGCCGCCTGCGGCGAAGGCGTGGCGGGCGCGGCTCTGGCCGCCGATCCTGCTTCAGCCCCGGCAAGCTCCGGTCGCAGCCCGCTCGGGACCACGAACAGCATCGGCTCGCGCGTGACGGTGGCCACATAGGCGGCAGCCGCCGCCACCGGTACCGTTGCCGCGGCCGGCGCGAGCGGCCCCGCCGGTCGCAGCGGGATCACTTCGGCAGAGGCCGCGAGCGCTTCCTGCTTGCGCACCTCGCGCTGCAGGTCCACACGCGTGACGACCCGTTCGCGCGGCCTGAACGGGAACACCTCCGCCACGGGTGTCGATGGCGCCCGCCTGGCCAACACCTCGCGGGCGAAGAGATCGCGCACGGTGCGTTCCTCCTGGGGGAGGTGCGTCTCGACCGTGCCACTGGCCTGCAACTCGTCGTAGATGCGCTCGACCAGGCGGCGCTCCCTGGCGTCGGCACCCCGGCGGGCGAGCGCCCTGGCCGGCACCTGCACGGCGGCCAGCAGCGTCGCGCCGCCCAGCCCGATGTCGGGCGCGAACACGCGCGATTCTGCAATGGCCCGGTCGAGCACCACCGCGTAGCTCAGGTACGCGTAGCGGATCATCTCGGCCACGATGCGTCTGGCAACCCGGTCGAGGCCCGCCGGCGGATCGACGACGCCGCGCCCGATGTCGTAGTGCGCGATCAGTTTCTCGTAATGGCGGTTGGCCAGCTCCGCGCCGCGGCAGACGAGCTCGACGAGCCAGTTGGGGCCCGTGCCCACCTCGACGCTCATATCTGCGAACTCGCGCAGACCGAGAGCGCGCAGGCTGCCGTAGCTGCGCGCGATGCTCCATTCCGCGGCGCGGTGGATATTGTTCTCGGCCTCCGACTGGGCTGTATGGAAAGGCTGCAGCGGGTCGGTGTAATAGTGGCTCAGCACCCCCGCGCAGTAGATCGCGGTCGGCCAGTCCTCCACGGCCAACGCCTCCACAACGTGGTGGTACCAGCTCCGCACCTTCTCCGGCGCCCCGCCCCACAGGCCGTCGCGGGTGTGCAGCACGTGGTTCTCGAAATCCTTGAAATCGTCGTCGGGCGCCTCCGCCCCTTCCAGGTACAGCTTGGCGTGGGCGAGAAAGACGCGCTGCCAATAATCCGCATCGGTGCCCTTGAGGTGCCGCAGCGCATCGAGCGCCAGCTTATGATGGGTGCCGTTGGCATGTGCGCCGTAGACAATATGGAAGAGGAGATGCATCGGTGGTTCCCGTCACGCCGGAGCGGTCCCGGCATCGTAACGGCGCACCGTAGGCGAGTCTCCCGATTCGGAGAACGCCGCTCTCGCCGGCGTTGTCGGGCGTGCTCTCGCGGGCACAAGCGGTCGCGCGGCTGGGCGCAATGGCGCCCACTGCCGTGCACCTGACGCGCACCCTACTCCGCTGCGTGGGACGGCGGGCGGCCGGCGGCGACGGCTTCCTGCTCCTGCACCTTGAGCGCTTCGAGGCTCGGCATGGCCACGACGTTGTAGCCGCAGTCCACGTAGTGCACCTCGCCGGTGACGGCGCCCGACAGGTCCGACAGGAGATAGAGCGCGGCGCCGCCGATCTCGTCGAGCGTGGGCGTTCGCTTCAGGGGAGCGTGCTCGCCCTGATAGTTGAAGATGGCACGCGCATCGGAGATGCCGGCGCCTGCCAGGGTGCGCATGGGGCCGGCGGACAGCGCATTGACCCGTACGCCCTGGCCGCCGAAATCGGCCGCCAGGTAGCGCACGCTGGCCTCTAGGGCAGCCTTGGCCACGCCCATCACGTTATAAGACGGGACGACGCGCTGCGAGCCGCCATACGTCAGGGTCAGCAGCGACCCGCCGTTGCCCATCAGGGCGGCGGCGCGCTTGGCCACCTCGGTAAAGGAGAAGCAGGAGATCACCATGGTGTTGGTGAAGTTCTCGCGCGAGGTCTGCGAATAGCGCCCCTGCAGCTCGCGCCGGTCAGAGAAGGCCAGCGCGTGCACCACGAAGTCGAGGCCGCCCCACACCCGCTCGACCTCGGCGAACACGTTGTCGACGCTCTGCAGGTCAACCACGTCGCAGCTGACGATGATCTCGGATCCCACCGACTTGGCGAGCGGGATGGCGCGCCGCCCGAACGCCTCGCCCTGGTAGGTGAACGCGAGCTTCGCGCCCTGCCCGGCGAGCACGCGCGCGATGCCCCAAGCGATGGAGCGGTCGTTGGCGACGCCCATAATGAGGCCGCGCCGGCCCGCCATGAGCGGGCCGGGGTTGGCAATGTCCTTATCCCTCGAGGCCGATTTCAGCATGGCCGCTGTCCGTTCTGAGCTGCGGGCGCTGCCGCCCGGTGTTCCGTCTGCCGCCCACCCCGTTCCGGCATCCTCATCAACGACTTGGATCCCCGCTCGTCCTTACTACTAGCGTCCTAAGCGTCGTGGCGTCGGAAGACAAGAGTTGCGTTGGTGCCTCCGAAGCCAAAGCTGTTGGACATGACGCATTCCAGCGCCATGTCGTCCCGGCGCTCCACGGCGATCGGCACGTCCGCGAAATCCGGGTCCAGATTGTCTATGTTGGCGCTGGCGCAGACAAAACCGTTGTTCATCATGAGCAGCGAGAAGATCGCCTCCTGAACGCCGGCGGCGCCCAGGGAATGCCCGGTCAGCGACTTGGTCGAGGAGATCGGCGGGATGTCCTTGCCGAAAACCTCGCGAATCGCCTCGATTTCCACCTTGTCGCCCACCGGCGTGGCGGTGCCGTGGGTGTTAATGTAGCCGACCCTGCCGACGCCCTTCTCGCCTGGCCCACGCATGGCCATGCGCATGCACCGCACCGCCCCCTCGCCCGAAGGCGCCACCATGTCGAAACCATCGGAGGTTGCGCCATAGCCAAGCAGCTCGCCATAGATGCGGGCGCCGCGGGCCTTGGCGTGTTCGAGCTCCTCCAGCACCACCACGCCGGCACCGCCGGCGATAACGAAGCCGTCGCGGTCCTTGTCGTAGGCACGGCTGGCCCTGGCCGGAGAGTCGTTGAACTTGGTGGACATGGCGCCCATCGAATCGAACAGCACGGAGAGGGTCCAGTCCAGCTCCTCGCAGCCGCCCGCAAACACGATGTCCTGCTTGCCCCACTGGATCGTCTCGGCGCCGTTGCCGATGCAATGGGCGGAGGTGGCGCAGGCCGACGAGATCGAGTAATTGACGCCCTTGATCTGGAAGGCAGTGGCGAGCGCCGCGGAGGGCCCGGAGCACATGCCCTTGGGCACCTCGAACGGCCCGACCTTCCTGGGGTCTTTCTCGCGCGTCACGTCGGCGGCGCGCACGATGGCGCGGGTCGAGGGGCCGCCGGACCCCATGATGATGCCGGTGCGCTCGTTGACGATGTCGCCCGGCTCCAGGCCGGCGTCGCGGATCGCCTGGTCCATGGCGATGTAGTTCCAGCCGACGCCCGCCTCCATGAAGCGGCGCGGCTTGCGGGGGACCATGGGTTCCCATTCGAGCTGCACCGCCCCGTGCACCTGGCAGCGGAATCCGAGGCGCGCATATTCCTCAGCGCGCACGATGCCCGACTTGCCCTCTCTGAGGGAGGCCAAGACCTCCTGGGAGTTGTTGCCGATCGACGACACAACCCCCATTCCGGTCACGACCACGCGTCTCATGCCAAGACCTCGCTTCGCATTGTCGTGCTGTTCAACCCGCACCTCCGGCGTCGGCCTGCATTGCAACCGGTGCCAGCCAGCACTCGCTACGTCGTGGCGACCTGCTCGCCCGGCGAAAACAATCCGACGCGCAGGTCGGTGGCGGCGTAGACCACCTGGCCGTCGGCTCTCACGATGCCGTCGGCGATCGCCAGCTTGAGCTTGCGCAAAATCACGCGCTTCAGATCGATCACGTACTCCACCGCCGCGGTAGCGGGCGTCACCATGCCGGAGAGCTTGACCTCGCCCACCCCCAGCGCACGGCCCTGACCGGGGGCCCCGAGCCAGCCCAGGAAGAAGCCCGTGAGCTGCCACAGGCCATCGAGCGGCAGACAGCCCGGCATCACCGCGTCACCTTTGAAATGACAGGCAAAAACCCAATCCAGCGCGGGGTTTCCGGCAACCTTGAGCTCAGCCACGGCCTGGCCTTTGCCGTGGGCGCCGCCGTTTTCGGAGATGGCGGAGATGCGCTCGAACATCAGCATCGGCGGCAGCGGCAATTGAGCGTTGCCGGGGCCGAACAAATCGCCCCTGCCGCAGGTCAAGAGGTCCTCGTACTCATAGCTCGATGGGCGTTCCGGCATCTTATCGTTTCCCGCTCGTCTCCGGTGCCCCAGTCCTCGTCCGCCGCATGTGGTGTTCCTACCACACCCGCCTAGTCCCTAAAAGCCCATGGCTCCCGGCCGGTCACGACCGGGAGATTGGCGCACGCTCGGATTGCAGGCACCCGCGCAGCAGCCTATACTCAAAACGAGCGGCAGTTTGAAGGCTGTGAGACGAATTGCCGTGGAACAGCGGCGTACGCGATGGGGTAGGCTGCTGTCGAACCTGGAAACACTGTCGTGCAACAGTCAACGGGAAAAGACGTAAGCGAGGTCCTGCGGCACGCGGGCCTTCGGCCAACGCGCCAGCGCGTCGCTCTGGCAAAGCTGCTGTTCGGCAGCGGCGACCGGCATGTGACGGCGGAGATCCTGCACGGCGAGGCGGTCCGCTCCGGCCAGCGCGTCTCGCTGGCAACGGTCTACAACACGCTGCATCAGTTCAAGCAGGCGGGCCTGCTGCGCGAGGTGGCCGTGTGCGGGCAGTGTGCCTATTTCGACACGAATATCTCCAACCACAACCACTACTTCATCGAGTCCGACGGATCGCTCATCGACATCCCCGGCGGCTCGATTCGTGTCGACGGCCTGCCGGAGCCGCCGGAGCACCTCAGGATCTCGCACATCGACGTGGTGGTGCGGCTGGTCAAGAAATAGCGTGCCCCAACGCTATCTGATGGTTTCGTTGGGGTAGGTGCCCCAGAGCTTGGCCTGCTCGATGTAGCCGCGGTGGTTGTCGATCGAGACGCGACACCAGGCGTTCTCACAGGCGATGATGTTGGCGAGCGCGCCGGCTTCCACCTGCACCACGGGCCGCGCCCGCTCGTCATCGTCGGCCCGCAGCGGCACCAGCGGCGCCGGCGTCTGGCCGCTCTTCACCTCCCAGGGCAGCACGAGCGCCGTGCGGCGCCCGCTGAGCAGGCTCGCATGCACCCAGCCGACCGTGCCGGTGGCGTCCCGCACTTGGCGCCAGGCCTCGGACTCGCCGATCACCTCCACGGGCAGTCCCGTGCGCTGGATGACCCAGGCCACCGGATGCTCGGGGCCAGGGCCCTGGCGCAGCTGCACCCGGTCGGCCTTGAGGCTCGCATAGCGCAGCACCTTCGGCCCGGCGGGCGCGGCTGCGGGCGTCACGGCCCCACCGGGCGCGCCCTTGGCCGCCTGGGCGTCGGCGATGCGGGCCCCTGCGAGCAGCGCCAGCACCAGCGCCGCCAGGAGACAGGCCGCGCGGCTTCGATCGCATCGCCCAGGCCTGCGGTCGCTCCGGTCAAGACTTCGCATACGTCCGTCCAATGCACGATTTGGGCCCGATGATCAAGGACAGGAAAACGACGGACCGATGCCAGGCCGGGCAGACCTCGGCCCTGCCGGGCCGTTCCGGCATGCGTCGCAAGAGGCGCACGTTGCCAGCGCGGCGGGATCTGTGAGACAAAGCGTGCTGCGTTGAACGGGGGGCGGCCCAACGGTCCCCGGAGGGAGCCCCAGAGCGCGCGCCATCTCCCACGAGCCGGTCCCGCCATGCCGACACCCTCCAAGAAGCCTCTGGTGATCGTGACGCGCAAGCTGCCGGAAGTGGTGGAAACGCGCATGCGCGAGCTGTTCGACGCGCGCCTCAACATCGACGACCGGCCCATGAAGCAGGCCGAGCTGGCCGAGGCCGTGCGTACCGCCCACGTGCTCGTGCCCACCGTCACCGACCGCATCGATCGCGCGCTCATCGCCCAGGTGGGCCCGCAGCTCAAGCTAATCGCCAACTTCGGCAACGGCGTGGACAACATCGACCTCGACACCGCGCGAGAGCGCGGCATCATCGTCACCAACACGCCGGGCGTCCTCACCGAGGACACCGCCGACATGACCATGGCCCTGATCCTGGCGGTACCGCGCCGGCTGGCGGAGGGCGCCGCCCTCCTGAGGGACCCGAGGCACGCCTGGGTGGGGTGGTCGCCTACCTGGATGCTCGGCCACCGCATCTTCGGCAAGCGGCTCGGCATCATCGGCATGGGGCGCATCGGCCAGGCCGTGGCTCGTCGCGCCAAGGCGTTTGGGTTGCAGATCCACTATCATAACCGGCGCCGCGTGCCCGAATCCGTCGAGCACGAGCTGGAGGCGACCTACTGGGACAGCCTGGACCAGATGCTGGCGCGCATGGACATCGTGTCGGTCAACTGCCCGCACACGCCCGCCACCTACCACCTCCTGTCGGCGCGCCGGCTGAAGCTCTTGAAACCTACCGCCTACGTGGTCAACACCGCGCGCGGCGAGGTGATCGACGAGAACGAGCTTGCGCGGCTGGTGGAAGCCGGCCAGATCGCCGGCGCCGGCCTCGACGTGTTCGAGCACGAGCCGGCCATCAATCCGAAGCTGCTCGCGAGCGACCGCGTGGTGGTGCTGCCGCACATGGGCTCGGCCACAGTCGAGGGCCGCGTCGACATGGGCGAAAAGGTCATCATCAACATCAAGACCTTCCTCGACGGCCACAACCCGCCCGACCGCGTCCACGCGGCGATGTTCTGAAATGGGGTCAGACCCGCAGGGTCGTATCAAGATCGGTGGCGTGCGCAAGGCTGCACCCGTGAGGTGCGGGCCGATGGGGAGGACCGCATGAACAGGCAAGACCAGGTCGGCCTGTTGAGACGGCTGCTGCACTACGTCGACACCAAGACCACCGCCTTGGCCGAAGCACCCTGGCGCAACGACGTATCCGTTTATACGGACCCCCAACATTTGGCTCGCGAACAGCAGGTCCTGTTTCGCCGCGGGCCGCTGCTGATGGGCTTTGCCTCCGAGTGGGCCGAACCCGGCACATTCCGCACCGACGACCACGCCGGCGTGCCGATCCTCATCGCGCGGGGGCGAGATCGCAAGCTGCGCGCGTTCCTCAACGTCTGCAGGCACCGGGGCGCCAAAGTCGCCCGCGGCTGCGGCAAGTCCTCGGTGTTCGTCTGCCCCTATCATGCGTGGACCTACGATCTCGCCGGCACTGTCATGGGCATCCCGGACGAGCGGTGCTTTCCCGATGTGCGCTCCGAGCGGCCCTCGCTTGCCGCGCTGCCGCTGTGCGAGAAGCACGGCCTCGTTTGGGCGATTCCCACGCCAGCCGCCGACGGCGCGACGGACTTCGATATCGACCCGTGGCTTGCCGGGCTCGGGCCCGAACTCGCCTCGTTCGGCTTCGAGTCCTGGTCGTTCTACGACAGACGCGTGATCCCGGAGACCATGAACTGGAAGATTCTGGTCGATACGTTCCACGAGGGCTATCACATCGGCTTCCTGCATCGGGACTCGCTTGGGGAGATCCTCCATGGCAATGTCACCGACTTTCAGGCTTTCGGCCTGAACCATCGTCTTACAATGCCGCGCAAGAAGCTGGAGCGCCTCAAAGCCGAGCCAGAAGAGAACTGGGACCTGATTTGGAACACCACGCTCATCTACTCGCTGTTCCCCAACACGCTCTTTGTGGTGCAGGGCGACCACGTCGAGCTCGTGCGCATCTTTCCGACCGAAGGGCGGGTCGACCGTGCCGTGATGGAGCTTGGGCTTTACGTCCCGCAGGCACCCACCACTGCCGAAGGCCGCACCCACTGGGATAAAAACATGCAGCTGGTGCTCGATGTGGTCACGGGTGAGGATTTCCCGGCCGGGCGCAGCATCCAGCTGGGCCTCACGTCCGGCGCGCAGACACACGTGGTCTACGGCCGCAACGAGCCGGCCATGATCCACTATCACCAGTCGATGCGCGCGGCTCTCGGCGCGGATGGCCCCAATGCAATCCGCGACGAAGCGGAATAGGCACGCTGCCGGGAGAGCCCGCCGCTGCCACTCCAATGTCCGATTGTTCGCACTCCGCGGCAGCTACGCCGCCGCCAACTCCGACCGTTCCGGCAGCTCAACGATGCTTTTGCGGAACAGGATGCCGCGGATCGTCCCGATGCGCCCCATGGCCCCGCCGCCGCAGCCGTTCAGGCCACGCAGGTCGTCCCGTCCGGCCCGCCTGCGTGGATGGAAAGGTCGCGGATGGTGGGCGCCTCGCCCGAAAGGGGATTGGCGGGGTCCCAGGCGAGCTTGATCTCGGTGAAGCGCGCGGCCAGCGCGTCGTAGAGCAGGAGGCGGCCGGCGAGGCTCTCGCCCAGCCCCAGGATCTCCTTCAGCACCTCGGTGGCCTGCAGCGTGCCGATCGCGCCGACGGCGGCTCCGAGCACGCCGACCTCGGCGCAGTTGGCCACGGTGCCGGGCGGCGGCGGCTCTGGAAAGACGCAGCGGTAGGTGGGGTAGGGCTCGCCGTCAGCGCCCTTCGCGTAGGGCTTGAAGGTCGTGAGATACCCATCGAAGGCGCCCACCGCCGCGAACACCAGCGGTTTCCTGGCCAGGTAGCAGGCATCGCTCACCAGATAGCGCGTGGCGAAGTTGTCCGAGCCGTCGGCGACGATGTCGTAGCGGGCGATGAGAGCAAGCGCGTTCGCCGCATCGATGCGCTCATCGTAGGTCTCGACCTGAACGTGGGGATTGAGCCTCGCGATGGTCTCGGCGGCGCTTTCCACCTTGGGCGCATCCACTTGCGGGGTGGCGTGCACGATCTGGCGCTGCAGGTTGTCGAGCGACACGCGGTCATCGTCGACGATGCCGATGGTGCCGACCCCCGCAGCCGCCAGGTACATCAGCAGCGGCGAGCCGAGCCCACCGGCGCCGACCACCAGCACGCGGGCGGCCTTGAGCTTCTGCTGCCCTTGGCCACCGACTTCGCGCAGCACGAGATGCCGCTTGTAGCGCTCGATCTCCAGGGGGGTGAGAACCATTGGGCGCGCGCGTCCCTTGCCGATACCGCCGAAAGCCTACCGCACATTCAAGTGCTGCACATTTAAGTGCTGCGCGCCCCGTTTTCACCCGCCCATGCTGAACGACCCCTGCGCGGCAGCGATATCCTGGCCCCGTCTATATCCTGGTGTGCAGTCCGCCGGAATGGAAGAGACCGTTGGGGACCAGCCGGCAGCTGTCGAGGCCGTATTTGGAGGTCCGGGCGAACTGGGCCGCGGCCTGGTTGGTCTCAACGAGCGTCCGCCGCGTGGTGATGTGGGTGTAGACGTCGTCGTCGCGCTGGCAGAACTGGATCTGGAACCAGCTGTCCTGCCGCGTGACGACGCCGCGCGCGCAGTCCTGCTTGTCGGTGGACTCGCGCTGGCATTCGCCGATCGCCAGGCGCTCGGCGTCCTCCTTGGTGTCGATGCCGTAGGCTGCCCCGAACGCGCCGTCGGCGGTGTAGGCGACGGCACCCCACCGTTCCGTGGCGCGCAGGCCGCCGCCCGGTTGCGGCCTGTCGGGCGCCCCGCCGGCGTCGGGAGGGCTCGACAGGCTCTCCCCTGCCGACTCCTGCTTGCGCTGCTTGTCGTCATTCTGCGCCGTGGCGGCCGACGCCCACGTCAGGCACGCGCACGCAACGCATAAAGAAAGTGTCAAGGCTCGCGACAGCACGGCTCTACCTCTTCGACTCGACGTCAATATGTGCCCGGCACGCAGCCGCCGATGAGCTTTTCGTCCGGGCACGCGTAGCCGCCCCGGCGGCACTCGTCGAACGCCGCCGCGCGGGTGCTGCCCCGGCCCCACGTCACGCCGCCGCCCAAGCGGGTGCCGGGTACGATGTAAAGGCATCCCGACGACACCGCGTAGGGGTCGCGACATGCCGCGGAGGCCTCGTTGCGAATGCAGGCCTTAACGGCGGCATTCTCGGCCTCGGAGCGCGAGCGCTGGAGGCCGGAATAGCCTATGCTGACCTTGCGGCCGTTGCCGTCGAAGCCGCCCACCACGGCGATCCAGTTCTGCCCCCCGCCGGGGCCACTGTCTGGAGGCCGACCGTCTTTGCGGATCTGCGGCGGGCCGCTGAGCACGCCGTTTTGTGCCAGGCTCTGCGACTCCGGCAGGGTCAGTGCCATGCCGGCTAGCCCCCACAGTGCCAATGACGCTCTCATTGCTCCTCCCTCCTCCACCGGAGCGCATGCCGTGGCGCCCGCACGGGAAGCAGCGGCCGATGCCCGGAAGCTGTTGCTGTGGTCCCCGAAGCCGGCCTTGGAACGCTCGACCCGGCCCCTCCGAAATTTGGCTCACGCGTACACCAGTCTGCGCCAGCGGTCCGCGGGCTGCAAGCGTGCGCCCGCCGATCCGCCGTGCGGTGCATGGCGTCATCGCGCCAGGTAGTTCTTGTGCACCCACCGGCCGCTGGAGCTGCGCGCCTCGGTGTAGAGCGCACCGTCGCCCTCGCGCGTCTCCTGGCTCATGTCGGCGGCGGTCTTGCGCTCCTGCGGCGTCCCACGTTCCGGCGCGGCGAGGAATGCCTCGACCGCACCGGTCGTCGGGGCAGGAGGCGGGCTCGCTCCGGCAGGATCGCCGATCGCCTCGGTCACGACCGCCGCCAGCTGCTTGGGCCACACCTTCCGGAACAGGCCGTGCGAGGGATAGACGTTGGCGCTGACCGGCCGGCCGTTGATTGCGGCCACATAGCCGATCACGTCGCCGTCCTCCAGGCCGGGTGCCTCCAGCGCGGCCAGGAACGGCGCCTGTGCCTCCTTCAGCATCGCGTGCTCCAGGGAGAGCTGGAGGCTGGTGGCCGACTGCGTCGCCGTGACGGGGGCGCCCAGACCGGCCGCCAGGTTGGACTGCGTCTTGGCCACTGAGTCCCATACCTCGCGCTGCCTGTTCGCGGTATCGTCGCCGCCCCGCCGCTGTTCGTTCTCCGCCCTCGCATTCGCCGGCCTGGCATCCGGAGCCCTGGCATCTGCCGCACGGGCGGGCGGGGGCGATGCCAGCACGAGGAGCGCCCGGCGCGACGGCATGGTCTCCGAGGCGCTGGCGAAGCGCGTCGGGTCCTCGCCGCCGCGCGCCGACCAGCGGCCGGGCTCGACGCAGAACGAGGAGATCGGCACCGCGCCCGATCGCGGCGGCAGCAGCAGGCTGACCACGAGCACGCGGTCCTGCCGACCGCCCTTGACGATGTCGCCGGCCTGGATGAACACCTCCTCGCCGCCCGTGTTCTCCACCCTGAGTTCGTTGACGCGGCCGGTCTCCGTCACCTGCACACTGCCTTTCGACAGTGCCTCGGCGAGGGTGAGCGGCACCTTGTCGGAGCCGGACGCATCGGCGCCGTGGATCAAGTAGACGGCGAGGTTGGCGTGCACGTGCGGCCCGGAGATGCGCTGCGCACCTTGTGCTGCAGCCGCGCCGCCACCAACGCCCAGAGCCGCCCATGTGGCAACGGCGAACAGCGCCAAAGACCTTGAAAGCATGGCCTTCCCTTTCGAAACGATCTCGATAGAAGCGGCTGATTGCTACCGCGCTTTCTTGGCCCTGCTTCGATCAAGTGGCGGCGAAAGCGCGGTCGATCTGGGGCGGCGCCATGGCGCCCGCCGGGGCGTGCCTACCGCCTGGGGCATGTCTCCTGTAGAAGCAGCAGTCGCACGCCCATGACACAGCCGATGCCAGAGGATACCCGTGCCACCCAGAGCCGCCTCGCCGAGGTGATGCGGCGAATTGCGGCTGCAGCCCGGTCTGCCGGCCGCGACCCGGCCTCGGTTCGGCTCGTCGCCATCACCAAGACCTTCGGGCCCGAAGCCATCGTTCCGGCTCTGGAGGCGGGGCATCGCACGTTCGGGGAGAACCGGGTACAGGAGGCGCGCGCCAAATGGCCGGCGCTGCGCGAGCGCCATGCGGGCGTCGAGCTGCACCTGGTGGGGGCCCTGCAGTCGAACAAGGCGCGCGAAGCGGTGCAGACCTTCGACGCCATCCACAGCATCGACCGGGAGAAGATCGCCGCCGCCGTGGCCGAGGAGATGGCGCGGCAGAGCAAGGCCCTGCAGCTCTTCATCCAGGTCAACACCGGCGAGGAGCCGCAGAAGGCTGGCGTCGCGCCCAGGGACACCGGCCGGCTGCTCCGCACCTGCCGCGAGCAGCTTGGCCTCCCCGTCGCCGGGCTCATGTGCATCCCCCCCCACGACGAGGAGCCCGGCGTGCACTTCGCGTTCCTGGCCAAGCTCGCCGCCGAACTCGGCCTCGCCGGCCTCAGCATGGGCATGAGCGCGGACTTCGAGACCGCGGTCGCCTTCGGCGCCACGCACGTGCGTGTGGGCTCGGAGATCTTCGGGGCGCGCCCGCCGCAGCCGCCACGCCGCCAGAGCGGGAATGGGGAGTAGGGAATGGGGAGTTATCCCGCCGCGGCAAGGCAGGCCTTCAGGTCCCTGGCCAGGTTGCGCAGCAGGACGAAGTAGAGGTCGGGCCCCGGCTCGATTCGGCTGCCTTCGGGGTCGACCGTGCCGATGCGCACGGGCGAGCCTTCGACCAGGGCGTCCACCAGGCGCAGGTCGAATTGCGGCTCCGCGAACACGCATGCTGCGCTGCCCGCCAGCACCTGCTTTCGCAGCGCCGACAGGCGGCGGGCGCTGGGCGGTACGTCGGGGCTCACAGTGATGAAGCCAGCAGGGTTCAGTGCGTAGCGCAGTTCGAAGTACTGCAGAGCATCGTGGAAGACGATGTAGGGTTTGCCGGCAACGGGCGCCAACTCTCGCGCCAGCTCGGCGCTGAGTGCTTCAAGATCGGCCTTGAGCCGGCCGGCATTGGCGGCGAAGACGGCGGCGTGTGCCGGGGCGCTGGCGCCCAGTGCCTCCGCGATGCGGTCCGCCATCAGCCTGGCATTCTGCGGATCGAGCCAGGCGTGGCCGTCGATCACGCCGTGGCCGTGTTGGCGATCATGATCGTTGCCGTGGTCACTCTCCTCAAACGGGGCACCGGTCCGGCGCTCGAGCAGCCGCAGCCCCGGCGTATCCTCCAGGGTCACGACGCGCACCCGTTTGGGCAGGGCATGCACGACCCTCGTCATGAACGGTTCCATGGTCTCCGACATGCGGAAGACCACATCAGCGGCATTGAGCTTGGCTACATCGGAGGGCTTCAGTGCGTAGGTATGGGCGGATTGCCGCCCCTGGACCAGCAGCTGCGGTGCGCCCACCCCGGCCATGACACGGGCCACCAGGGCGTGCAAAGGCTTGATCGTCACCACGGCGTCGGGACCTGCGACGGCCGGGGGCGCACCCGTGGCCGCCACCGCCACAATGCCCGCGAGCAGCGTCGGCGACAGTCCCGCCCGACGACCGTGCATGCAACCTCTCCACATGGCCACGCCCACGGTCGCCAAGACCCGCCTCAGGTTCAAGATAGGTGACGTTATAGTGTAGCATTTGCACCGGCGAAGGGGTATTCCACCATCGGCACCCAAAGCGTGCATCCTGGGAGGCACGAGGGAGTTCGCATGCTCACGGCGCGAGCGTGGCTAGTGCGGGGTATCGCCGCGGCGGGAGCCGTGCTGCTCGCCTGCCTGCCCGCGCGTGCGCACCCGCACATGTGGGTTACGGTGCAGGCGACCGTGCTCTATGCCAACGGCACCTTCGTCGGCATCCGCCACAAGTGGACCTTCGACGAGTACTACACCACGACCGCCATCGAGGGGCTCGATAAGAACAAGGACGGCACCTACGACCGCTCTGAGCTGGCCGAGTTGGCGAAGGTCAATATCGATGCCTTGAAGGATTTCGACTACTTCACGTATCCGGCCCTCGACGGCCAGGCGGTGAAGCTCGCCGAGCCCGCCGACTACTGGCTGGAACACGAGGACGGCTTACTCGCGCTGCATTTCACCACGCCGTTTGCGGGCTCGGTCCTGGCAGACGCCAAGGGCTTCGCCTTTTCGATCCACGACCCCAGCTTTTTCATAGCGTTCGAGCTGGCCAAGGGTGACAAGCCCGTGCAGCTCGGAGAAGGCGCACCCAAGACCTGCCATATCAAGATGGATGCTCCGGAGCGGCGGGACACGGCTGCGCAGGACCCCAAGCAGCAGCTCGGCGGCGTCGCGAGCATCGGCCAGACCATTGCCGTGGAGTGCGAGCCGGTGAAATGACCTGGGTGTAGCCGCCTCGCGCCGGCATTGTCCCCTTCGATTGGGGGCGCGGCGGCGGGCCGCAGCGCTTGGCGTCAGGCTCTTGGCGCCCGCTGGGCGAGCCAGATGCCGCCGATCACCAGGGCAAGCGCGACGGCATGGAACGCGGCGAAGCGCTCGCCGATCAGCACCACCGCGAGGATCGCCGTGAACACGGGCACCAGGTTGACGAACACGCCCGTGCGCCCCGGCCCGATGAGATCGACGGCGCGCAAAAAAAAGAGCTGGGCGAGGCAGGACGGGAAGATCGCCACGTAGAGCGTCACCAGCAGGCCCTGCCAGGTCGGCCACAAGAAGCCCGAGACGGCGGCCTCGGCCACCGCCATCGGCAGCGACGTGATCGCCGAGATCAGAGCCAGCAGCGTGAAGAAGGCGGCGCCCGGCATGTTCGGCCGGTCGCGCAGGGCCACCGTGTAGGCGGCATAGAACACGCAGGCAGCGAGCATGGCGAGGTCGCCGCGGTTGAGGTCGATGTCGAGGATCGACAGCGGCATGCCGCGGGTCGCGACTACAACCACCCCCGTGGCGGTAACCATCACGCCGGCCACCTGCAAGAGGGTGGCCCTGGTGCCGTGCATCAGGAAGGCGCCCGCCAGCACGAGAACTGGCACGGAGCCCTGCAGGATGCCGATGTTGACGGCCGTCGTGGTGTGGGCGGCCCAGTAGAACAGGGCATTGAAGCCCGTGAAGCCCATGAAGCCGATCACCGCGATCCTGAAGAGCTGCGGCCTCACCTCGCCCCAATGCTCGCGCACGTGGCCGCCGTAGAGCGGCCACATGACCGCGAGCACCATGACCCAGCGCAGGAACACGAGTTGCAGCGGCTGGACCTGCCCCACGGCCAGCCTTCCCGCCACGGCGTTGCCGGCCCAGAAAATCGCGGTCAGCGTGAGCAGGACGCCGGGCCACTGGTAGAGGCGGGCCACCGCCGCCTGGCCTGCGGTCGGCACTGAGGCGCTCCGGGTCAAGCGGCCCTCCCCGGCCGGCAGCGCCGATGCCGCCAACAGCGCGGCCTCCCCGTAACCTGCAACGTGCCCTCGACCATCACTGACGTCCTCAGCCCGCTTCTCCCGCCATTCCGCCGGTGCGAGGGCCGGCCGATGGTCGCCCGCCAGCGGCAGCGCCGCCGCGGGATGCCCTGCAGGCCGTGCCGCAGCCTCGCGTTCTGCGGGCTCCTCCCATCCCACGAGTTGCCGATGCCCGCAACGCACGTTTCCACATGCGCGCACTAACGTCTTCGTATGGCTAGGAAATCTGGGCAGGCCCTTTAACCGCATGGTCAGCATTTTCTCGGTAAATGAGCGTCGAATGCCACGGCAGGGCCGGCAACCATGATTGGAGAAGCACGCTATCCTGACCTACCCTCGGCGCTCATCGCGGCCCTCGACCGGGCCGTGGGACGCGCGACCAGCCTCTTCTACCAAGTCCAGGGCGCTCTCTACGCGCGCCTCAGCCTGAACCTCGCCCGGCCGGCGGCCCCTTCGGCACCCGCAGGCCCTGCGGGAGCCCCGCTGATTCCGATCCTGCGCTATCGCGACGTCCCTGCCGCAGTGACCTGGCTGTGCCGGGCCTTCGGCATGCAGGTGCACCGCATTGTTACCGACTCCGTCGGCGCCGCCCGCTATGCAGAGCTGACGGTCGGCAGCGGCATGCTGATGGTGGCGCCCATCGAGGACACCGTTTTCGGCAAGCTCCTCGTACAGCCCGACGAGATCGGCGGGGTCGAGACCCAGATCTGCTACCTGCGCGTTGCCAACGCTCGCGCCCACCACGCGCGCGCCAAGGCGGCCGGCGCCGTGGTCATCATCGACCCCGAGCACGAATCCAACAACGGCCGCGGCTACTCCTGCCGCGACCCAGAGGGCCACGTCTGGAACTTCGGCACCTACGACCCGTGGGAGACGAGGCGGCCCCTCCGCGCCAACCCCAGTCCTGGGTGGCGCCCGCACCGCGCGCAGCAGGGGCTGGCAGGGCTGCTTCTGCTCGTGCTGGCGGGGGCCTTCGTGCTCGAGATCGCGCCGCAGCCGAGCGCGCGCGCCGGCACGGCTGTGACGGAGCCGGCGCCCGCCCCACCGCCGCTCGTCGGCGACGTGCCTCGCGTGGAAACCGCGGCGGCCATCACGACAGAAGCCGCGCCCGCGGAGATCAAGGAGCGCACCACCACCACGGCGGCGCTGGCCGCCGTCGAGCGCACCGCCGCGGAGGCTCGCGCCCAGCTCGACGAGGCCCGCGGCGCGCTCGATAAGGCCCAGCGCGATACCGCCACGGCGCGCGCCCAGCTCGACGAGCTGCAACGCGCCAAACAGGCCGCGGAAGGCGCCGCGGCGGATGCGCGCGAGCGTCTCGCGGCCGTGGAGAAAAGTGCCGATCGAGCGCGCGCGGAAGCCGCGCAGGAGCGCGCAAAGCGTCTTGCGGCCGACCGCGCGGCGGTGCGGGCGAGGCTTCGCGCCTCTGCCCGATATGCGCGCTTCCGGCCGCGCTCGCCGCGTACCTGGTGCTACAGCTCCGCGTCCATTCGGCCGCCCAGCCCCTTCTCCCGACTGGTCGGCTTCTGCAAGACCTGACGCAAGGCAGGCACGGCCCCCCGCAGGGCGGCGCTCTCGCGGTTGCGTATCGGCCAGCGCCCCGTTATCCCAGGCGGCTATGGCGCCGCACAGTCCCCCGCCGAAGACGGAAGATCTCGCCGATCCCGCCCTGCTGGTCCATCGCATGCGCAAGGGCGAGCGCCGCGCCATCTCGCGCGCGGCGACGGAACTCGAGCGCTTCTCGGCCGCGGCACCGGCTCTGCTGGCCGCCATGCAGCCCCACCTCGGGCACGCCGTCGTGGTGGGCTTCACCGGGCCGCCGGGGGCCGGCAAGTCCACGCTCCTCAACGCCTACACGCACTACCTGCGCCTGCAGGGCAAGACCGTGGGGATCATCGCCGTGGACCCGTCGAGCCCGGTGTCGGGCGGCGCCATCCTCGGCGACCGCATCCGCATGACGGCGGCGCTCGACGACGACGGGGTGTTCATGCGCTCGCTGGCAAGCCGCGGCCACCTGGGCGGCCTGACGCCGGCCGCGGTGCGCGTCATCGACGCGCTCGACGCCGCAGGCCGCGATATCATCCTGATGGAGACGGTCGGCACCGGGCAGGCCGATATCGATGTCGCCGAGGTGGCGGACGTGCGCATCGTCGTCATGGCGCCGGGCCTCGGCGACGACATCCAGGCCATGAAGTCCGGCCACATGGAGATCGCCGACATCCTGGTGGTGAACAAGGGCGACCGCGAAGGGGCCGAGCACGCCGTGCAGCACCTGAAGGGGGCGCTGTCGCTCAAGTCGGACGCGCGGGCCGGTGTTCCGGTGCTGAAGGTGACGGCAACGACCGGGGAGGGTGTCGCCGCGCTTGCTGCGGCCATCGAGTGCGTCGCCGCCAGCGGGGCCGCCGAGCCGCTGGCGCGCCGCCGGCGCCGGGCCCGCTATCTGATCGCGCGGGCCGCGTCGGACCTGGTGGCCGAGCGCGTGCGCAAGGGCACGGGCGCGGCCGTCGATGCGCTCGCCGACGATGTGCTGGCCGGCGCCATATTGCCGTCCGAAGCAGCCCGCAAGCTGATCGACGGGTAAAATTCGGCCATCACGTTATCTCACAGTGACGTGTAAGCCTGATCGGAAGCGTGACCCGGCAACGTTTACGGTGCGTTCGACGACGTTAACCATCCCAGGGAGCACCCACCAATGACCCGCAGTATCCTTGCTTCTGCTCTTCTCGCCTCCGGACTGCTGGCCCTCACGCAGGGCGGTGCCCAGGCAGGCATTCTTTGCGACGACAACTTCCAGATCGTGAACGGGCAGCCCGTGGCAACGCCGTATTGCCGCGAGATGAACCTCGCACGAGTGGCCCGCGGCTACGGCTGGCACGTCACGGACCAGGCCGTTCGCTACAGCGAGAGCACCAAGGCCCAGGTGTGCCGCGCGATCGGCTTCGACAACCGCGTCCAGGAAGTCTGCGCTCCGTACCGCAATGACGGCGGCGACAGCCGGTTCCGCTTCTGAGTGAGGCCCGCCCTGGAGGGCGTGTCACTCGCGCCTTCCGCGAAGCGCCACCGGTGCCGAGGCCCGGTGGCGCTTTGCATTTGGCGTATCCGGCGGGAGCGGGCCTGCGATGCGGTCGGCGCTCTCACCGCTTCGGCAGCACCCGGAACGCCCTGCGCCCGCCGATGCGGTAGACCTCGAAATCCCGGTCTACGGTGAGGATGGTGGTGAGCCCCTCCCGCTCCGCCAGCCGCACCAGCGTTGCGTCGGCGAAGTCCATGGGCCGGTCGGCGTACTTCAGCATGAGGCGCTCGAGCTCGGGCAGGTCATTGTCCCCGATGGGGAGCACCGCTATGGAGCGCGAACGGACGAGACCCCAGGCTGTTTGCAAGCGATGTGGCGAACCTGATTGGTGATGAAATACCTCGGTCAGGGCGGCTGTGGTCGTCGCCAATGGATGGCCCATGCTCCTGAACGCCCTAGCGCAGGCGTCATGCCAGCGGTCGCTGGTATCGAGCAACCCAATGATTGCGCCAGAATCAATCAGAGCGTGAGGGCGCATCGCGCTGCAGTCGCCTGTGCTTCGCAATTATCTTGGAACGTATGCGCTCCTTGACCCGCTCCGAGCCGTAGGGATCTCCCGAGCTGATCGATCCGATCCACTTTTCGGCCTCTTCGTGGAGCTGCCGCTGTACGGCTTCCTCATCCTCATCGCGCGGCTCTCTTCCGAGCCACTCGCGGACGATGCGGTCGAGCAGGTTGCCAACGCTTGTCTTCTCGGCACGCGCCTTACCTTCCAGCAGCTGCTTGAGCTCTGAATCGACGCGCCAGCTGTACACTTCGCTCTTGCTCATGCACTACAGTATAGTGCAAATACCCGCCGACGTCAAAGCGCGTCGCTTAGCGGCGACGCCTCGCTCCCAAAGTCGGTGCACTCGGGCGATCATGGATATAGTGACCTGGCCAAGCGGAAACCCAGTGCGGGGCTGCTTGCGCTATCCGGGAAGACCCAGCGACCTGCAGAGCGAAGGTAACTCGGAACGTTATCAAACCCATCGCCCCGGTGGACACCTGAATGGCAGTCTTCGGCTGTCCAAGCCAAGCCATCCAACGGCGCAGGACCGTCGCTCCAGCAGTCCTGCACAAACTCCCCGACATTGCCGTGTACGTTGTAAAGGCCCCAGGGATTGGCCGCGAAGCTGTCCACTGACAGTGCTTTCTGCCGGTACTCGCCCTTGGATCCGCCAGCGTAGGTAAAGTTGCCATTGTAGTTGGCCAGATCGGTCGAAATGGACGAGCCCCACCAAAACGGTGTGGTGGTGCCCGCCCGTGCCGCGTACTCCCACTCCGCCTCCGTTGGTAGCCGATACGGCTTTCCCGTCTTTCGGCTCAGCCACGGGAGGAATTCATTGGTGACATCGTTCCAGGTGACGCCACTTACCGGCTGCTTGCCACGCCCGGTTCCGCGATCATCAGGCCGGCGTCGACAATCCCCTGCTGCGACGCAGGTGTCCCATTCTCCGAATGTCACCTCGAATTTGCCGATCGCAAACGGCCGCGCGATGGTCACTCTGTGCAGCGGTTCGGGGTTGGTGGTGGAGCGACCCTCTTCGATCGGTGGCGAGCCCATCATGAAACTGCCCGCAGAGATCACCACCATCTCGGGGCAGTCCGAACACGACTGACCGTTGACCAGCCGATCGCGGAAGCTCTCGCCGGGCGCTTTCTCTTCCGCCGACGCCATGTGGATCGAACCAGAACGACAACGCCGACCGTGAACGTCGCATTGACGATCAATCGCTGCATCAAATTGCGCGTCCCTTCGAATTCCCGAAAAGGCGCACTCACACCGCCCCCGCCGCCCCCGAGCGCAGCAGCTTGTAGGTGATGGAATCGATCAGCGCCTCGAAGCTGGCGTCGATGATGTTGGACGACACGCCGACCGTGAACCAGCGCTCGCCCATTCCGTCCAGCTTGGCCTTGTCGCGGCTCTCCACCAGCACGCGCGTGACGGCCTCGGTGCCACCCGTCAGGATGCGCACCTTGTAGTCCACCAGTTCCACGTCCCTGATGTAGCCCTGGTAGCGGCCGAGGTCCTTGCGCAGCGCCTGGTCGAGCGCGTGCACCGGGCCGTTGCCCTCCGCCACCGACCACAGCGGCTCCGTGTCGCCGTCGACGAACACCTTGACGGTGGCCTCCGACACGGTGACGAGCTTGCCGAGCGCGTTGTGGCGCTTCTCGACCATGACGCGGAAACTGTCGACCGAGAAGAAGCGCGGAACCTTGCCCAGGAGGCGGCGCGCCAGCAGCTCGAAGGAGGCATCCGCCCCCTCGTAGGCGTAGCCCGCGGCCTCGCGCACCTTCACCTCATCGAGCAGGCCGGCAATGCGGGCGTCGTCGCGCGCCACCGGCACGCCCAGGCGCTCCAGCTCGTAGAGCAGGTTGGACTTGCCGGCCTGATCGGAGACCAGCACGCGGCGGCGGTTGCCCACGGCCTCGGGCGGAACGTGCTCGTAGGTGGCAGGCTCCTTGAGGATGGCGCTGGCGTGGATGCCGGCCTTGGTGGCGAACGCCGCCTCGCCCACATAGGGCGCCTGCCGGTTGGGGGCGCGGTTGAGCACCTCGTCGAGCAGCCGGCTGGCGTGGGTGAGCCGCCGCAGCCGCTCCGGCGTGACGCTGGTCTCGAAGCGATCGGCGAATTCGCTCTTGAGCAGCAGCGTCGGGATGATGGAGATGAGGTTGGCATTGCCGCAGCGCTCGCCCAGCCCGTTGAGCGCGCCCTGGACCTGGCGCGCGCCGGCGCGCACGGCCGCCAGGGAGTTGGCCACCGCGTTCTCGGTGTCGTTGTGGGTATGGATGCCGACGTGCGAGCCCGGCACGTGCTTGACCACGTCGGAAACGATGGCGGCGATCTCGTCCGGCAGGGTGCCGCCGTTGGTGTCGCACAGCACTACCCAGCGCGCGCCCGCCTCGTGGGCGGCGCGCGCGACCGCCAGGGCGTAGGCGCGATTGGCCTTGTAGCCGTCGAAGAAATGCTCGCAGTCGAGCATGGCCTCGCGCCCGCTCTTGGCCACCGCCTCGATGGACTGGCGGATGCCGATCAGGTTCTCCTCGTTGGAGATGCCGAGCGCCACCCGCACGTGATAATCCCAGGCCTTGGCCACCAGGCAGACGGCGCCCGCCTTGGCCTGCAGGGTGGCCTGGAATCCCGGATCGTTGGCCACCGAGCGCCCGGCGCGCTTGGTCATGCCGAAGGCGGTGAAGGTGGCGTGGGCAAAACCCGGATCGGCGCTGAAGAACTCCGTGTCGGTAGGGTTGGCGCCGGGATAGCCGCCCTCGATGTAGTCGATGCCGATCTCGTCGAGCGTGCCCGCGATCAGCCGCTTGTCCTCCAGCGAGAAGTCCACGCCCGTGGTCTGCGCCCCGTCGCGCAGGGTGGTGTCGAACAGGTAGAGGCGGTCGCGGGTCATGATTCGATCCGAGCGAGAAACTGTTCTGCCGCAGCAACGAATCTCCGTGCTTCATCCACGATGTTGCGCGCGGTCCCTTGATGCACGCCCTCCTCCTCATAGTCTGCCGCATGCCTGGCGACTTCAGCCTTGGAAAACATTCTTCCCAAAGATCGATCGAAGCCGCGTGCTTCCACAGCGTGCTTACCGAAACGACGTATGATGGAGGCGTGGCTCTTCACTTGCACAAGTTTGGGATCTATCCCCGCGAGAACGATCTTGGCGGCGTTGAACATGGCGTAGTAAGCACGGCTCACCGCGGCATTCGGATGGCCGGCGGCGATGAGGACATCAGCAGCGTCGATATCGTCTCTCGCCTTTTTCCAGAGGCCGCTCATACAGGCTCCAGCAGACTGCGCGCATCTTGGCGGACTGTCTCTATAAAGCGCCGCTTGGGGCTGCTCGCCGGCGTTTCCCAAGCCGTGCGTGAAACGGGCCAAGGCTGGATGAAGAGCCCGTGGTCAAGAAGCACCTCGTAGGCAAGGCCGGCCAGATTCATCTGCTCATCCCAGAACCCCCAATCGCCGTCTCTCAGGACCACTGCAATATCGGCGTCGCTGTCTGGCCGATGGTCGCCACGCGCACGGCTGCCGAACACGAGAATGTCGACAAGACGATCGTCGTAGTGGGCGCGCACGGCAGCGATATAGTCATCAAGGGCTTTGCGTTCGGTGGGTGTCATGGCCCGACCCTGGGTTTGCCGGCCCTAAGAATACCGGAGAAAGCGTGCTGTAAAGTGAAACAGCACGCGCACGGCAGAATCGGGCGGCTGCCGGCTCAAAAACGGCGTTTCCTGAACGGCAAAGCTCCCCGCCAGCCTACGCCGGCGGCCAGTTGGCCTTGGCGCGCAGGGCCAGCAGGGACTCCTGCGCCTCGGCCACGACCTTGGCGTGATCCTGTGCGGTGAAACGGCCGCCCCCGCGCAGGATGCGGCCGTCCACCATCACGGTGTCGACGTTGGCGGGCTCCGCCAGCGACACCAGCGCCTCGTAGGGGTCGCCCGCCGGTGCCATGTTGATGTCGGTGGTGCGCACCAGGATGAGGTCGGCGCGCTTGCCCGGCGTGAGCGAGCCGGTCCGGTCCGCGATGCCGAGATCCACGGCGCCGTCCAGCGTGGCGAGCTGCAGCAGGCGCTTCAGCGTGAGCGGCACCTTGGCGCCGATGCGGTGCTGGTGCAGGTTGAACAGGATGCGCATGGCCACGAACGGGTCGCAGCTGCCGTTGGTGGTGTGGTCGGTGGAGAGGCTCACCTTGACGCCCGCGTCCAGCAGTTCGCCGAGCTGGACCTCGCCGACGCTGGCCGGCCGGCGCGATTCGCCGGCCGGCGCGGTCGAGTAGCTGACGCCGCGCGCCTTGAGGATGGCGCGCTCCTCGGGCGTGGTGAGCAGCGGATGTACGAGTTGTACGTCCGGCCCCAGCAGGCCGGCCTGCTCCAGCGCCATGATCGGGCTGGCGCCCGACGTGTGCATGGTGATGGGCAGCCCCAGCGTTCGCGCCCCGCCCCAGTCGGTCTTGACCATGGCGATGGTGATGACGCCGCGCGCCCCGGCGCCGCCGACATTCAGGGAACCGACGTTGCGCGAGCAGATGCCGAGGGCGAGGAGGCCGTCGCCCGGCATCCAGTCGCGCTTCACGCGTGCGAGGCCGGCGAGGTCCATGGGCTGGTCGTCGGGCATGCCCTGCGCCGGCCCATAGGCGAAGCGCCCGCGGATGCCGGTGTCGCGCATCGCCGATAGCTCGGCATCGGCGTGCTCCGGGCTCCTGACGTTGTGGGCCCAGTTGTGCACCGTGGTCACGCCGGCGCTGAGCGCCTCGGCGAGCCCAAGCCGCACGCTGCGGTAGCTGTCCTCGGGCGCCATGAGCGGCCCCAGGCGGGCGGTCACCGGGAAGTAGCCGCGGTCGGCCACGTCCGCGCGCACGTAGGGTCGGAACAGGCTGGTCCACAGGTGCCAGTGGGTGTCGACGAAGCCCGGCATGCAGATCGTCCCGCCGCCATCCAGCACCTGCGCGCCGGGCGCGTTCACCTGTGCCCCCACCGCAACGATGGCGCCGTCGCGCACATGCACGTTGCCCGCGGCAAGATCCCCGAGGCTCGCGTCCATCGTGAGCACGGTGGCGCCGCGGATCAGGAATTCGCCGCGCGCCGGCAGCGGAGCCGCGGGACCGGCTGCAGCCGTATGCGCGGCCGGCGCCCGTTGGGCGAACGCGCCGCCCGAAGTTGCAGCGAGAGCGCCAAGCGCGGCCGTCCCTTTGAGCATGGAACGACGATCCAAGCGGCTGCCCGTCATGTGCGACCTCCCCAGGTCTGTTTGCCATTCATGCCTTGGTTGGCGAAAAGAATACCGCGGCCATGCGCGGCTTGACCAGGGCGGCGCCGGATGGGCGCGCGCCCATCAAGGCTTCGTCCGGACGCGCGTCATCCGCCTCGCCGGGACGTCCGCCAAGGTGCGACGGGGGCGCGGGCGCCTACTCCGCAACCAAGGAGGGCCCGTAAGCCCTCCGGGGGCGGTTTCCCGCCCCATGGGCTGCCTTTCGGCGCCCGCGCACCGGCGATTTGCATCCCGCTGCGGCTCAGCCCCGCCTGCTCCCCGGGGGCGGTCCCCTTCGGCAACGCGATGGGCGGCTTGAGCCCCCGGCTCGAGCGCCATTGCTGGCGCCCCGCCAGGGACCGACGAGCGGACCTCCTGGAGCTCGGGCCATCTCGCTCTTCTTCCAGGCGCCGGATCGCCTGCACATGGGCTGTCGGATGGCGCCATCCACGTCCCGTCGCAGCAGACGATGCGCCTATTTTATCAGGCAGCCGCGCGGCACCGGGGATAGGCGCTGCACCAGCGGAGCCCGGCCTTTCTGCAGACATGCTTTATGCGGACTTACCAGCGGGACGGTGTGAATGCGGCTCTGAGCCGCCCGCCCCCGCGAGCACGACGGCACGCGATGCCGGCTGCCGCGGCGAATGGACCTCAGCGCGGCAGCACGAGCCACAGGTCGAGGTCGAGGATGACGCCGTCGTCGTAGCCGCCTTCGGCGTTGCGCAACGGGAAGGCCGCGCAGCCGCGGTTCTTGACGGCCGCCAGACGCACCCGCAATGCGCCAACGTCGCTGCGTGCAGGGATTTCCGCCTTCTCCAATACCTCCGACCAGGCATAGACGGTGTCGCCGCCGAAGCAGGGCGCCACGTGCCGTCCGCCGTTGATGGCGGCGATATGGAATGCGTTGGCGAGGCCGTTGAACGACAGCGCGCGCGCCAGCGAAATGACGACGCCGCCGTAGACCAGCCGCCGCTTGAACT
>DATBKR010000194.1:0-4083 GCA_036555805.1 Hyphomicrobiaceae bacterium
CCTCGAGGTGCATTTCGCCGACGCCCTGGGCGTCGACTGGCCCACCCTCATCGGCCGCGGCGCCGGCAAGGCGGTGATCGCCGCCAACCTGCCCTACAACGTGGCGACGCTGCTCCTTGCGGGGTGGCTGGAGACCGAACCCTGGCCGCCGTGGTTTACCCGCATGGTGCTGATGTTCCAGCGCGAGGTGGCGGAGCGGATCGTGGCCGCGCCCGCCTCAAAAGCCTACGGGCGGCTGGCCGTGCTGGCGCAATGGCGCACCCGCGCCCGCCTGCTGTTCGCCCTCAAGCCGGAGGCGTTCACGCCACCGCCTGCGGTCGCCTCCGCCGTGGTCGAGCTGACGCCCCTGGAGCGGCCGCAGCCCCAGTGCCGGGCCGAGACGCTGGCCAGGGTGACGGCCGCCGCCTTCGGTCAGCGCCGCAAGATGCTGCGCCAGAGCCTGAAGCCGGCGGCGCGCGACCCCGAGGCCCTGCTCGCCGCAACAAGCCTCGAGCCCACCGCTCGCGGCGAGACGCTCACGGTGCACGATTTCGCCCGCCTCGCTTACACCCTGGAGCGGTGGCCCGGATAGAGTGGCGAGTGTCGGTTCTTATTCGGTTCCGGGGATCAGGCGTCAAGTATCGGTTATCGGATATTGAGAGAAGAGAGCAATCGAATTTCCGGGCTGCCGACGCCCCACCCCCGACACCCAGTCCGCTGGGTGTACCGTCTCCGACGCGTTGTTCAGCTTGTCATACCGGGGCTTGTCCCCGGTATCCAGCCAACGGCACAACGACGGAGCAAGTGGTGAACTGGATTCCGGCGACAAGCGCCGGAATGACAACTGCGCAATCCGTTGGAATCACAACGCTAGAACGGGATCTCGTCGTCGACCTTCTTGTCGAACACCGGCTTGGTGGCACTGCCGCGCCTTATGCCGTCGCCGTCGCCCCCGGACCCGTAGCCGCCATGGTCGTCCTCCTGCATGCCGCCCACACCTGCGCCGGGCCTGTCCCCCGGCCGGTCGAGCAGCACCAGCTGGCTGTTGAAGTTCTGAAGCACGATTTCGGTTGTATAGCGGTCCTGGCCGTCCTGGCCCTGCCATTTGCGGGTCTGCAGCTGGCCTTCGATGTAGACCTTGGAGCCCTTCTTCAGGTACTGCTCCACAACCCGGCACAGGCCCTCGCTGAAGACCACGACGCCGTGCCACTCGGTGCGTTCGCGCTTCTCGCCCGTGGCCTTATCGCGCCAGCTTTCCGAGGTGGCGACGCGCAGGTTGGCGATGGGGCGCCCGTCCTGCGTGCGCCGGATCTCCGGGTCCTTGCCCAGGTTGCCCACCAGGATCACCTTGTTGATGGAACCGGCCATGGTGGCCTCCTTTTCGCTTTGCTGTCCGCCCTCGTCCATGGGCGCGCCTTCCGGACCTGCCCGAATCTTCGCCGCGACGTTAGCCGCTCCCCGGCCCTGGCGCGCGCTGGTCAAGTTGCTTGTCCACGCCAATCAGGATTGGCCGCAATGTTCGCTTTATGTTCCAAGATAAGCCGGAACGGCCGGAGATGCAAGTGCGACTTGCCCGTCCCAATCGCTGCGCATAAAAACGGGCCGCGCTCGGACCGGCTCGGGCGCGGCAGGACGAGGGCTTAGGCGGTGGTGAAAGGTCTCCTGCGCTTTCTGGCGGGCGTCGCCTTCATAGTGGCGGTGATGGCCGCCGCCAACGACGTGACGCGCTCCATGACGGCCGGGGAGCGGCTGCCGCCCGTCTCCACGGTGGAACACTGGTCGAAGCTGGCGCCGGTGACGCTGACGGCGGCGCGCACCGCCGTGCAGCGCTATACCCCCCGCCTGGTCTGGGACCCGTGCCTCGTCACGCTCCTGAACCTGCCCGCGTGGGGCCTCTTCGGCCTCCTCGGCGCACTTTTCGCTTACGCCGGACGCCGGCGCCGCGAGGTCAACGTGTTCGCGAACTGAGCAGGGGTCAGACCCCTCGCCTCGACCTGTCAACGATGCGCCTGCGTGCGGGCGAGGGGTCTGACCCCTTTCACCCCAGCCGATAGACCGCCCTCGCGTTGGCCGTGAGGATCTGCCGGGCCCGCTCGCGCGGCACCGCGGACGGAAACGCCTGGAACGGATCGTCGAAATCCCAGTGCGGGTAGTCGGAGGAGAAGATGAGCCGGTCCCAGCCGATCCACTCCATCATGTCGGCGAGCTGCCGGCGGTCGCGCGGCTCCTCCATGGGCTGGGTCGTGACCCAGACGTGCTCGCGGATGTAGTCGGACGGCTTGCGCTTCAGGTGCGGCACTTCCGACTTGAGGCGCGCGTAGAGCTTGTCGAGCCGCCACGCCAGCGGCGGCAGCCACGCAAAGCCGCCCTCGACCAGCACCACCTTGAGCGCCGGGAAACGCTCGAACACGCCCTCGATGACGAGGCTCGCCACCACCGTCTGGCAGGAGGTGCAATGGGCGGCGCCCTCCTCCACGTAGTAGGACGGCCAGCCGCTGCCGCTATGGGGATGGCCGCTGGCGCCGAACACGTGCAGCGCCACGGGCAGGCCGTGGCGGGCTGCGGCCTCGTAGATCGGCCAGTAGCGGCGGTTTCCGGCGGGCTCCAGGCTGCGCGTGAGCATGAATACGTGCGCGTAAGCCGGATCGGGGGCGCAGCGTTCGATCTCGCGCACCGACGCCTCGGCATCGTCGTCGGGCACCACGATGCCTGACCGCAGGCGCGGCTCGGGCCTGGTGAAATGCTCGCGCTGCCAGTCGTTGATGGCCGAGGCCAGCGCCGCGGCCAGGTCCGGATTGAGCTCGCCCTGGCCGCTGACGCCGAGGGGCCCCATCATAGCGCACTCGATGCCGTAGCGGTCCAGGTACTGCCTGCGGATGAGGTCGAGATTGGAGCCCGGCGGGCCGCCGTCCTCGGGCCAGGCATCGCGGCGGGCCGCGCGCGGCGCCGACTTCGGATAGGGCTCGTAGCCCAGCATGCCGTGGCGGCGGCGCGAGCCGTAGGTGGCGAACACCTCCCACCAGCGCGCCGGCATGTAGGGCTTGAGATCGGCCAGCGATCGCGGCGCCGGGTGCATGTCGCCGTCGATGATGGCCAGGCGGGCCTGCGTCTTCGCTTGGGTGCGCTCATTGGCGTCGGCTTCGGGCGCGAGCGGGGCATCGAGCATCATGCGGGCCTCCTGAGCCGTGGGTAGGTGGCGAGCGGGTTGTCGATCAGGATCTTGCGGCGCAGCTCCGGCGCGATGCCGGCGGGCAGCATCTCCTCGCCGTCGAACTGCCAGTGGGGGAAGTCGGTGGCGAACAGCAGCATCTCGTCCGACTGCAGCTGGTCCATCAGGCGGCCGACGTGCGCGGCGGCACCGGGTCCATCCGGGGGCGCATCGTAGGGCTGCGTCGTGAGCCGCAGGTGGTCGCGCACGATCTCCTCGGGCGGCCGGTCCACCCACGGCACCTCGCTGCGCACCCCGCGCCAGAACTTGGTGAGGCGCCACAGGTAGGGCGGCAACCAGGTGACGCCCGACTCGATCAGCACCACCTTCAGCTTCGGGAACTTGGCGAACACGCCCTCGCACACCAGGCTGCCGAGTTGCGTGTGGAAGCCGCTGGCCTGCGCCGCATAATCCTCCAGGTAGTAGCTGGGCCAGCCCGAGCCGGTGACGGCGTGGTGATAGCTGCTGCCGGCGTGGATGCCGACCGTGAAGCCGTGCCGCTCGGCGGCGGCGTAGACGGGCCAGTACATAGACTTGCCGAGCGGCTGCTCGCCGAACACCGGGAGCAGCACCTGCACGAAGCGGTCGTCGTCGGCGCGGCGCTCGATCTCGTCCGCCGCGCGCGCCGGCGACTGCATGGGCAGCACCACCGAGCCTCTGAGGCCCGCGTCCTTGGCTAGCCACTCCGCGGCGAGCCAGTCGTTGACAGCGCGGGCGAAGGCGGCGGCGAGGTTCTCGTCGCGGAACGCCTGCACCGGGAACAGGCAGTTGCAGATGGCATGCGCGAAGCCGAAGCGGTCGAGGGTGGCCTGCGCGGCCCGGGCGGGATCGGCGTTGGCGCGGGCCTCGCGCCAGTCGGGCCGCATGGTGAGCGGGGAGTTGGCGGGATAGGCGAT
>DATBKR010000195.1:0-9157 GCA_036555805.1 Hyphomicrobiaceae bacterium
CCCGAACTGGTGCCCGCCTTTCGAGTTCATCGCCGGCCCATCCAAGGATGCGCCCGGACACTACGAGTTCGACCACTCCGGTGTGGAGCAGTGGCTGGCGCTACGCGAGAAGGTGCGCAAGCGGGTCCTGAAGCCGTACCTGCTTTGGCTCAACGAAGGCGAGGAAGACCCTCGTTACAATCCGATAGCTGATGCTGCCGAGCATGCCGAAGACGACAAGATTGCCCGTGATTTGGTTCGGACGGTCGAGCAGAGCGCGACCAAGCCGTTGAGAGATGCCCAGGTCCAACAGTTGCACATCTTGGCTCTACATTATGCGGAGCTGGATCCTTCGGAGCGCACCAAGGAAGTCACGCACCGGTTCGCGCAAGCGTGCATGGCCGTTACCGACGACAAATTCGCGAACGGGGGCAAGTCATGAGCAAGAAGGGCATCCCGGCCTCGGGTGCGATTGCATAAGGACCAACTCTCCGGAGTCGCACCCCACCGGGACAGCGGCAGCGAGTACGCAAAAAGATGACCCATTTCCCCCATCGAGCGCTAGGTGCCAGTCGCGCTGCAGCGCTCAGCCGCCCGGTTGGGCCTCGGGGATGGCGGCTCCCGGTACCCGGTTGCGCGGCTCGCTCATGGGCGGATTGCCTGCAACTCCCGGTTGCGCGCGCGAAAGCGCGATCAGAAAACCAACACCTTGTCGCGATATCGCCGGGAGTTTATTGGCCTGTCCCGAAAATTCTGTCGCCGAACTCCGCAATCGCACTCGAGATCGGTCTGAACTCGAACGTCAGGATATGGTGTCCGGCCGGCACCTGTACGGCTCTGAACATCACGTTTGCCGGGAGGATGGTTATGCCCACTCCATCAATGTCGGCCGCCCACCAGGGATGCCAGACATCGTGGAGGACGACGAAGCCCGGCTCCGCGGCATCGACTTCGATAACCACCTTGGTGTTCTCGTAGTGGCGGATGCCGACGCGGGAGGCCGCGGCCGGTTGGCTCGTCAGCTTGCCGATGGCGTCGTCGGCCTCCGGCGGCGACTCCAGCAGAACGGTTTGCGTGGGGTCGAACTGCGGCCAGTTGCCCGTTGCGACGAGTGCACCGAAATCGACCTGCTTCCAGTCTCTGACGAACAGGACGCGCGGCAGGGCGTGCGGGTTCTCGTAGACGTAGGCGTCCGCGGTGCGCGCGACCAGCCTCAGCGAGCCGGGCTCCAATCGCCGGTCGACCTCCTCGATCCGCGCTCCGATCGCAACGAAGCGCAGGCCCAGGAGGTTCGCCATGGTCGACGCGTAGGAAGGGAACAGCGCAGAGAATGTCTTCTGATCCGCCCCCGCAATGTAGTCGCGCGCGCCGGTTGCGTCTGACACTTCGCCGAGGCGAAACGGATTGTAGCCGAGCGTCCCCTCGAAGCCATGCACGAGGGCTGCATTCTGCCATTCGAACCCGAGACCGACGAGTTCAACCCTGTCGCGCCACGGCGATCCGTCCTTGCTTCGAATCCGGCTCTTCAGGAAACGGATTGTTTCGTTCTGGCAATTGGGCTTCAGCACGTCGTAGGAAGCGGCCGGCAATGCCGTAGATTCGTTGGGCCCGTTGTTGACCGCCAGGTCGCTCGCCAGCACCAAGGCCGGCAGGAGCACGGCAAAGCGCCGCGACCGCCGCAGCCACACGGTCGGCGTCGCGAGGACGAGCGCGCACGCCACGATCCAAATCATTGCCGACATCAGCGGTTTCAACGCAGACGCGGTCCGGCCCGCGCTGCGGGCGGTAAGGAGGGCGACGAGCAGGATTGCGGCGACCAGGGCGGCCTCCGAGGCCTTTTTGCGGTACGATGCGAATGGGAGGCGCGAGGACAGCCACAGGTGCACGAGATACCCGGCGGCGACCGACAGCAGCGTTCCTATCAGGAAGACTGCGTCGACAGGCCGTCTGAAGTACGAGACCCCAGGTAGATACTTGAAGAAGACGCCGAAGGCGGGCGTATACGTGCCCAGCGCATAGAGCAGCAGGACGCCGATGCCGACGGCATAGAATCGCATCTCGCGCGACCACAGGGTTCCGCGCATCACCCCGACCGTCAAGACCAGCAGGATCGGCAGCGTGCCCACATACATCTGGCTCATGTTCTGAGACAGGGTGAGCTCGTTCTTGTCCCACGCTTCGCTGTAGGGACCCCAGTAGGCGACGGCGGGATCGAACGCACCGAACAAGTCCGAGACGACGGCTGTCAGCAGCGAAGCCGGATGCAGGGAACCGCGAGCTGCTTCGCTCAATGCGATCTCCGGACGATTGGAGGCCTCAAGGAACAGGTAGGTTAAGACGAGAGGTACCGCGGAGACCGTGGCAGCGACCGCCCCGTACGGCACCACCACGCGCATGCTCCTGCGCAAGGCCGAGCCCCGATCGGCGGCGAGAAGGCAATGATTCAGCCAGTAGCCGAGCAGAACGTAGCAGCCCAGGAATGCGACTTGATCGGGCTCGACGGTCATCAGTCCGGCGTCGAGGCCGCCCAATGCACCGTAAAGCGCGGACGACCGGTCGAGGCCCCGCGCAAGCAGCCACAGGGTGACTGCAAAGAAGGCCAGGCTCTGGATCTGTACAATATGCTGGATGCGCCACGCGGCCGACGCGCCGAAGGCAAAAACGATGGCGGCAACAACACCGGCAGCGGGGTGCCACCCTTTGTCCTGGCAAAGCTTGAAGATCGCGACGCCACCCAGGCCTAGCAGCCCGAGGACAAACGCATCGAGCTGCCAAAAGCTCGGGATCTTCTCGAAGTAGGCAAGCAGGACGGCGGGCGAGAAGAGCAGGGACTGCGGATCGGATATCTGTGGGACGCCGACGAAAGTGCTGGGATTCCAGTAGGGGGACTGGCCCGAGTGGAATGCGTTGGCGAGGAATTGGAGCTGCGCCTGAAAGAGGGCTTTGGCATCATAGGGGATGGTCACCGCGCCGCTGAGCCATGGAAACGCCAGGACCGCCCAGGTCGCCGCGAAGACACACAGGGCAAAGCCGTATTCTCCGGTCTCATGCGCGTGTGCCTTGCCAGCTTGCTTCTCCGCGTGACGGGGGCTCGCCGGGGCCCCGGGGCTCCGCTCCCGGCAGCGCTCGGCAGCATTGGGCGCGCTCCCCGCAATCGTCGCTTGTGGGCCGGCTGCAATCCCAGGCCCGGGTCGCACGAGCGCCCGAAACGTCATGCGCGCGCTGTTGTGGCCGATGTTGCTTTGGTGGCGCTCGGCCGCGAAGCCGGCAAGCCGCAACTGTTGGACGATCTCTGTCTCGCCGAACCGCAGGAAGCCCGCTTCGCGCCGGACGCGCAGATATTCGGAAAAACAGGACTTCACCAGGCCGGTGGCGGCTGAAAGCAGGAAACCGTGAGCCCCGGCGAGCTTCATGAGCTCGATTGCGTCGCGCACCGGATTGACGTTCCGCGGGATCACGTCGCCGAGCACCAGGCATCCCTCGGGGCGTAGCTTCCGCCGACAGATCGACAGCAGGCGCGTAAACTCCGCCTGGGACAGGTACTGGATCACAGAGTTGACGATGACGACATCTATTGTTGCGGCATCGAGCTCCTCGAATTGCTGCGGGCTGATGACCGAGATGTTCTCCCGGCCGGCGTACCGCGCACTCAGGCGCTCTCGCACGCTCGGGGCGGCGTCGCAGAGAAAGAGGTGCCCGCATGCTGAGGCCACCCGCTCCGCGTTCAGCGTGTCCCCGCAACCGTAGTCCACGACCAGGGCGTGTGGGCCTGGAATGTGGCACAGGATGTCGGACGCAACCTTTTCGTAATGCACGTGCTTGTGTCGTGCACTGACGTAGATCGTCGTGTCCTGGTTCCAATACTCAATCCACGTCACAAAAGCTTAGACGCTTGCGGGGCCCATTCAATGTCAGCCAAATATGGTCATCTAGGCCTACCAAGCGAACGCGACCCCGCTCGCCGTCCCTCCCTTTGCAGCCATGTCGTTGTTCGCGGAGCTGATACTACTGAATCGCAGCGCAATGGAAAGACTGGCCGCTTGCGGGCGTGCTTGCCCCGTCGCGGAGACGGGACTGCGACGCGCAGTCTTGACCCTGAGCGGCCCAAATTGCGGTTGGGCACAGGGTGCGATCGCCGGGTCCCCGGTCACCCCTTCAACACCGCCCCGCCATTGGCTAAGCTGGGGCATTGCGAGGGGGGGCCGTGGCGGGCATGCGCGCTCAGTATCGCCTACGGACATCGCATCCGCGGCGACCTACCCGACAACCTGGAGAAGGCAATCGCCGCCAGCGAGGCAGCCCTCGCCGTGCGGCCATGGTGCTCTGAGCTTCAGTCTATCCGCGCCAATGCCTGCTCCAGGGCCGCGAAGAACCGCCGCCACCCGCCCTTGGCACCCTGGTAGGCCTGCTGCTGGTCCGGCCGGAAGCCCGACTGCTCCATCCGCACGCGGGTTCCCGTGCTCGTTGGGGCCAGAGTCCACGTCACGACGCTCTCGAGACCGTACGCAGCCCACGTGTAAGACAGCGTTTTGTTCGGCTCGACTGTCAGGACCCGACAGTCGACGCTGCCCCAGTCTGCGCGAAGATCGAACCGGTGGCCCACGACAGGCTTGAAGTCGTTCTTCATGAGCCACTCCTCGATCAGGTGCGGCTGGGTGAGCGCGCGCCAGATCTTCTCCGACGGATAGGGCATCTCACGTTCGACAACGACGGAGCGCGTTTCGGCCGGCGTTTCGTTCATTGGTCCATCCCTTTCAGCAGATCTTCGAGGTGGTCGAACCGGCTTTGCCAGAATTTGGCCATCTGGCTTGTCCAGTCGATCAGCGGGGTTAGAGCGCCGGGCTGCGGGCTATAGTGCGTCTGGCGACCTTCGTGGCGGTCGCGCACCAACCCGGCCCGCTTCAGGACCGCAAGGTGCTTCGAGACGGCCGGTTGGGAGACCCCGGCCCGAGCCGTCAGCGCCCCGACCGTCTGCTCTCCGCCACGGCACAGCCGCTCGAAGAGGGCCCGACGGGTCGGATCGGCGAGCGTTCTGAAGAGCACATCGTGAGCGTTCCGCATTTGCGATCTATAACCCGCTGGCTATTAGTTGATCCATAACTGCCGAGATATGTGTGAGTCAAGCAGGAAATGTGGAGCGGCGGTCTGCCGGTTGGAGTGAAGGCAATGACCGAAAGGACCAAGAAGTCGGCGAGGGTCGCCGCAAGTAGTAGGGCAGGGGCGAGGCGGGTCGCTGCGAAGCCGGCGACCAGGCCGCGCAAGGCAGCACCGAACTTGCGGTCCGGCAAGGCTGCGAAACCGACCCTCCTCGCGGGCGGCAACCCTCAGATCGCGAAGGGCTACGGCGACGCCCCAGTGCAGGCCTACATCGCGGCCATGCCGGGCTGCAAACGCGACGTCGGGCGCCGCCTCGACGCGCTGATCGTGCGCACCGTCCCCGGCGTGTACAAGGCAGTCAAATGGAACTCGCCGTTCTATGGCATCGAGGGCCAGGGTTGGTTCCTCGGCATCCATTGCTTCACGAGCTATGTCAAAGTGGCTTTCTTCCGCGGCGCATCGCTGCATCCTGTCCCGCCCGGCGCGTCGAAGCACAAGGGCGTGCGCTACCTCGACATCTACGAGGACCAACTCGATGAAGCTCAGGTGGCCGCTTGGGTGAAGCAGGCCAGCCAACTGCCCGGCGAACGCAGGTGAGCGGCCAGTGCGAGACGCGTGGGTGGCGTGTGCGGAACCATGAGGAAGGCGACATGGCCATGAAGAAGACGAAGCGCGGCGCGATGGAAGGAAAAGCAGGAGACTCACCCTCCCAGCTGATAGATGCGAGAATCGAGGAGCTGGGCGATTGGCGGGGCGAGACGCTCGCTCGCGTGCGAAGTCTCATCAAGCAGGCCGACCCCGAGGTGGTCGAGGCGGTGAAATGGCGGAAACCGTCGAACTCGATGCTGGGGGTTCCGGTGTGGGAGCACAACGGCATCATCTGCACCGGCGAGACGTACAAGGCCGTCGTGAAGCTGACCTTCGCCAGCGGCGCCTCGCTGGAGGACCCTTCGGGCCTCTTCAACTCCAGCCTCGAAGGCAGCACCAGGCGTGCCATCGATTTCCATGAGGGCGACAAGATCGATGAAAATGCGTTGAAGGCGCTCATTCGCGCCGCCGTGGCGTTGAACACGTCGAAGCGGGCAGCCGCGCGCCCCGTACGCTCTCGGAAGAAACCAGAAAGGGCTGGCGGAGCGTCGTGAAACCGGTCACTTGGCTGCGCTCCGAGGCGCGCCACGTCGCCGGAGGCGGTTCGACCTCTCTCGACAAATCCGGGCCTCGCCGGCCATAGGACGTGACGCGTCGGGCGGCAGTTCAATGCGTCCGCGCCACCCATGCCCTCCCTTCATGGCGGCGGCCGGCAGTGTCGGGGTGCAGCATCTCGGCCAGGAGTTCGGCGGTATCGGCGAGGCGCGGGCCGGGGCGGTTGAAGTAGGCGTTGCCGTCGGCGAAATAGACGCGGCCGGAGCGGACGGCGGCAAGGCCGGCCCAGCCGGGCCTGGCTTCGAGCAGCGGCAGCTCCTCGAGGCAGCGGGCCAGATCGTAGCCGCAGGGCGCCACGACGATCGCGTCCGGGTCGGCGGCGGCCAGATCGGACCACTGCATCCAGTCGGAGCGCCGGCCGGCGGTGCCGAACAGGTTGGCGCCGCCGGCGGCCTCGACCAGCTCGGGCATCCAGTTGCCGCCGGCCATCAGCGGGTCCACCCATTCGATGAACGCCACGCGCGGCCTGGGGCGGCCAGCCACCCGCGCCGTCACGGCGGCGATGCGCAACTGCATCTCTTGCACGAGGTTCGCGCCGGCCTCGGGCGCGCAGAGCGCATCTGCAACCTTGCGGATGTCGGCGCAGGCGTCGGCGAGCGAATCGGGCTTGAGCGAGACGACGCGCATGCTGCGGCCGGCCCAGGCGCAGGTGGCAGCCTCAACGTCGGCGAGGCTCACGGCGCACACCTCGCAGTGGTCCTGCGTGAGGATCACGTCGGGGGCCAGGGCGCGCAGCGCCTCCGCGTCGACGCGGTAGACGGAGAGGCCGTCGCGCACGATCCGGCGCACGCGCGCGTCGATTTCGGCGCTCGATCCTTCCACCTTGAACTTCGGTGCCGTGAGCGCCGGCAGCCGCGCCACCTCCGGCGGAAAGTCGCACTCGTGGCTGCGCCCGACCTGCGCCTCGCCCCGCCCCAGCGCCCACAGCATCTCGGTGGCGCTGGCTATCAGGCTCACGACGCGAGGCGGGGCGGCGTTGGGGGGCATTGGTTCTCCTGCCAGTTGGTGCAATGATAGCACGCGCGCTGAGGATTAGCACAGGCCGGTCGCCGGTGGAGGCCATGAGGTCGAGAGACGCCGTCGGTGCGACGCCTAACTAGCGGGAGGTGAGAGTGCTGCGCAAGGTTGTGGACTTCTCGCGGACCTACTTGCCTGCCGTCAGTCGTGGTGTCCGGTCGAATTCAGGGCAACGACGCCTGCTCGCCAGGATGCTGGCACGGCTGTTTAGGCACTATGAGGCCGAGCACACTGATGATCTCGTGTCGGTTCGATATCCTAGAGCTACCACGAGTGGCTACTACCAGCAGGTTCACGAGACCAACAATGCATACAAAACGAATAACTGGCTAATCTCCGAAATCGAAGCAATACTTTCCATATCACCTCAATCGATTCTCGAAGTGGGTTGTGGCAACGGCCGCTTCTTAGCTGCGGTGAGCGGGTGTGTTGACCGCGTTATTGGAATCGATTGGGCGCGATCTCCAATATTAGACGAGGTAGGAGCGTCGGTCACCTTCGAGATTGCAGACATAACACGAGATGAGCTACCCAAGGCAGATGTCGTT
Source organism: Hyphomicrobiaceae bacterium (assembly GCA_036555805.1). Classification (GTDB taxonomy): domain Bacteria; phylum Pseudomonadota; class Alphaproteobacteria; order Rhizobiales; family Hyphomicrobiaceae; genus AWTP1-13. The sequence goes on from DATBKR010000195.1 coordinate 7,845, forward strand.
TGTTCCGCTGATGTACTTGAACATATTGCGCCGCACTTATTGAGGTCGACAGTACGGCGACTGCACAGGGCAGGGCCCCACCAGTACCATGTAATCGCATGTTACGACGATGGACACAGCCATCTTTCGATCATGGATCCGCAAGCTTGGTTGGATATATTTAGGGCGCTCTCACCAAAATACGAGATCATCGATATTCGCCCAAGAAGGAACAACCCTTCGCGTGTCGTGTGCGTCATTGCTACGTTTCGACCGAACGCGACGGGAACTCTGCATCTCTCCGCTTAAGTAGCTCCTGTACCGCCTTCAGTAGGAGTACGGCAAGGCGGTCGTATTGCACGGAGTCAGGGATCTCGGAGCCATTGTCGTCACGAGTGTAGCGCACTAATCGCGAGTCGACCTCTGATACTTCTTCGGCGATAAGCCCAAGCCATCGGAGGGAAGGATTGTCAGCCGGAGCGATAGAGCGATACGTTATGGGACGCAGGTCACGCACAATCCGCTCCCAATCCGCGCCGAGATCAGCTACGTCAGCCTTGTAGCGTAAGGAGGAGGTCGAACGCAGAAGCTCATTTGCTGGCGCGGAGCCGCTATTGAGAACAGCGTTGGCAGCGCCTGCCGTTGTCCCGACGCCAGGAAAGTAGACATTGCCACTTGGGGCGATCTCGAGTCGGGTTATCGCGATGCCAGCATTATAAGGTTGTACCTGGAATCGACCCGAGTTGTCTGCTCCCGATCGTGAAAATAATAAACTGCCAATCTCATTGATCACTGCAGCGTTGTCCTAAATAGCAAAATTCATGTTGATTCCAAAACCGTCGGCCATATTTCCGGAGGAGGTGGCTACCAACTGCTCACCGCCGACGACATTGGTGGTGCCGCCTGTCGTTCTCTCCATGCGGAGAGGTGGGAAAGTCCCCGCCGACACGGCGAACTGGGCGGCGCTGCGGACGATGCCGGTGCCCTTGGGGGCGAGGCGGAGGTCGATGTTGGCGTCGGCGCCTTCGGCGGCGATCTGGGGGGCCGCGCCGGCGGCGGCGTTGGTGATGCCGATCCGGTTCACGGCCGATGCCGTCGTGTGGAAGACGACCTGCCCGTTGCCGGCGTCGTCGGTGAGGCCGGTGCCGTCGTCGAAGCCGATATTGTGGCCGTTGGCGTCGAGGTCGCCGCCGAGCTGCGGTGCGGTATCCTCCACGACGTTGTCGAGGCTGCCGGCCGGGAGCGCGCTCCAGCCGCTGCCGCTCCACGCGTAGAGCCGGCCCTCGTCGGCGGCCCAGGCGAGCCAGCCTGTGCGGGGGGTGTAGAACGCCCAT
>DATBKR010000196.1:0-1950 GCA_036555805.1 Hyphomicrobiaceae bacterium
GAGCGAAACCGCTGGCGCCGGCCGCTGCGTTACATCGGCGCCGCGCAGGAAGAAGTCGATGGAGATGGCAGCCTCATGCCCGTGTGCCACGGCCGTGATGATGTTCTTCGGGCCGAAGGCCGCGTCGCCGCCGAAGAACACCTTCGTGTGCGTCGACTGGAGTGTGCGCGGATCGACCTTGGGTAGGCCTCGGTCATCGAAGGCGACTCCGAGATCGCGCTCTATCCATGGGAACGCGGGCTCCTGGCCGACGCCCAAGATCACGTCATCGCACGGAAACGGCTCCAGCGGAGCCCCGGTCGGGATCAGCTGCCGCCGTCCATCCTGGTAGACGGCCCTGACCGGCTGGAAGATGACCGAGGTAACACGGCCGTCGTCGGCGATGAACTCTTTCGGCACCAGGTTGTCGTGGATGGCGATGCCTTCGCGGCGCACATCCTCCTTCTCCCACGGCGCCGCCTTCATTTCCGCGAACGGCGAGCGGGCGACGACATGAACGTCTCTTCCACCCAGGCGGCGGGCCGATCTCGCACAATCCATGGCGGTGTTGCCGCCACCGATCACCACCACGCGCTCTCCGATGCGGCCGATGTGGCCGAACGAGACGCTCGCCAGCCAGTCGGTGCCGATGTGGATATGCGCCGCGCCGGCTCTGCGGCCGGGCAGTTCGAGGTCGAGCCCGCGCGGCGCTCCGGCACCGATGAACACCGCATCCCAGTCTTCCGCGAGCAGCGCCTTGAGGCTTGCTACGTTCACGCCACCCCGATACTCGACGCCGAGGTCGAGGACGTAGCCCATTTCCTCGTCGAGCACTGCCTCGGGAACGCGGAACCGTGGGATGCGCGTTCGCATCATGCCGCCGGCCTTGGGATCGCGGTCGAAAACGACGCAACGGTAGCCGAGCGGCGCCAGGTCACGCGCCGCCGTCAGGGACGCCGGGCCCCCGCCCACAAGCGCGATGCGCTTGCCGTTCCAGCGCCCTGCCGGCTTCGGCAGGAGCGGGCGGATATCGCCCTTGAAGTCGGCCGCGGCGCGCTTCAACCGGCAGATCGCCACCGGTTCCTTGTCCACACGCCCGCGCCGGCACGCCGGCTCGCACGGCCGGTCGCACGTGCGGCCAAGGATACCGGGGAAGACGTTGGCCTCCCAGTTGACCATGTAGGCCTCGTTATAGCGGCCTTCGGCGATCAGCCGGATGTAGTGCGGGACCGGCGTGTGCGCCGGGCACGCCCACTGGCAGTCCACGACCTTGTGGAAGTAGTCCGGTGCCGAGATGTCGGTGGGCTTCATGGCAGGCCTCAGTCCTGGTAGCGCGACTTGCCCGAAGCTCAGACGTATCCAAGCCAACGCCAGTAGGTTGCGCCGAGCACCATGACCAGGACCAGCGCGATCACGGTCAGCACCAGGCCCGTGCGCACGAAGTCCCTGGCCTCGAAGGTGTCCGTGCCGTAGGCCACCATGTTCTGCGGCGCATTCACGACCAGGATGAACCCGAAGCTGACCACGAATTGCAGCAGCATCGTCGTGCCGACCACGTTGATATTGGGCGTCGCCACGCCTTGCAGCACGGCAATGACGATCGGGATCATGGCCGAGGCGAGCGCGGTGGCGCTGGCGAAGCCCAGGTGGATCACCGTCAGGAACAGCCCCAGCACGGCGAGGATCACGAGGGCCGTCGCATACTTGAGGCCGAACTGGGCGACGACGATGTCCGCGAGCCAGGCGGCGCCCTTGGTCTGCAGCAGGGCGGTGCCCAGGCTGATGCCGATGCCGAACAGCACCACCGTGCCCCAGGGGATCTTCGGCTCAGCCTGCTTCCAGGTCATGATGCCGAGGCCCGGCAGGAGCATCAAAGCCACCGCCACCACCGTGGTGGTGGAGCTGTCGAAAGAGTGCAGCACGCCCTCGGTGGCCCAGAACGCCAGCAGCGTGAGCGAGAGTGCGAGCAGC
>DATBKR010000197.1:0-2905 GCA_036555805.1 Hyphomicrobiaceae bacterium
GCCGCCTCGATCCGAGTGGTAGGAGCCCGTGCCGACCGCCTCACGCACCAGCGAACGCGGCCTCGATTGGTTCACGTTCTTCGTGGCCGACATCCAGACCGGGTTCGGCCCCTACCTCGCGGTCTACCTCACGACCCAGAAATGGAACCAGGCCGATATCGGCCTCGTTCTGGCGTTCGGCAGCATCGTTGGGCTCATGAGCCAGATCCCCGGCGGCTGGCTGGTGGATCGTGCGGCGTCCAAACTCCGAGCGGCGGCGCTGGCGGTGATCGGCATCGGCGTCAGCGCGCTGCTCATCGCGATGCTGCCCACGCGCGCCGGCATGATGGCGGCCACGCTTGTGCACGTGACCTCCAGCGCTGTGCTGGGGCCCGCCATCGCCGCCATCTCGCTGGGCCTCGTCGGCCATGCCGCGATCGGCCCGCGGCTCGGCCGCAACACGCGCTTCGCGGCGATCGGCAACGGCCTCGCGGCGGCGGCCATGGGCGGGGTGGGCTATTTCATCTCCCCGCAGGCCGTATTCTTTGCCACCGCCGCCCTGGCGCTGCCCACTGTGTGGGCGCTCGCGCGCATCCGCGAGGCGGAGATCGACCCCGTGCGCGCCGACGGGGGTCTCGATCCGACCGAAAGCGAGCCGGCGGCCAGGGTGATAGATCTGCTGCGCAAGCGCGCGCTCGTCGTGTTCGCCGCGTGCATCTTCCTGTTCCAGGCCGCAAACGCGGCCATGCTGCCCCTGGTCGGCTCCGAGGTGACGCTGCGCTCGACGCAGTGGGCGAGCGTGCTGATCGCGGTCTGCATCGTGGTGCCGCAGCTGGTGGCGGCGGGCATCGCACCCAGCATCGGCCGCCTGGCGGCGACCGTGGGGCGCAAGCCGGTCCTGCTTGCCGGCTTCGCGGTCCTGCCGCTGCGCACGCTGTTGCTCGCCGTCAGCCGCGACCCCGTCAGCCTCGTAGCGGTGCAGGCGCTCGACGGGCTGTGCGGGGCGGTGCTGGGGGTGCTGGTGCCGCTGGTGCTGGCCGACATCGCGCGCGGGACCGGGCGATTCAACCTGGCGCAGGGCATCCTGGCCTGCGCCACCGGCCTCGGCGCGGCGGCGAGCACCGCCGTGGCAGGCTATCTCGCCACGCGCTTCGGCACGGGCGCGGCCTTCATGGGCTTGGCGGCGGCGGCGCTGGGCGCGTTCCTCACCGTCTTAATCGCGATGCGCGAAACCATGCCGTGGGTACCAGCATCGCGCGAACCGAAGTGAGCGTACGGGCGTTGGGAGAAAGGGCCCGGAGGTACCCGCGATGGATGATCTCGCGTCCTTTGCCAAGCGGCCCTTGGCATTCTCATTGCGCTTCGTGCGACGGCGCGGGTTGGCGCACGCGGCGATCCTGGGGGCCGTCGCGCTCGCCGTGGTGTGCTCCATCTTTACGCAGTACGGGGTCAAGCTGCTGGTGGACACCCTGTCCCTGGCGCAGCGCAGCCCGACGGCCGTGTGGCATGTGTTCGCGCTGCTGGTGGGGCTGATCGCCGCCGACAACCTGCTGTGGCGGCTCGCGGCCTGGGTCGGCAACCACACCTTCGCCAATGTCACCGGCGACGTGCGGCGCGAGCTGTTCCGCCACCTCACCGGGCACGCCCCGTCCTATTTCGCCACCTCGCAGCCGGGGGTGCTGACCTCGCGCATCAGCGCCACCTCCAACGCCATGTTCACGGTCGAGAACCTGCTGGTGTGGAATGTGCTGCCGCCGTGCATGGCGACCGTCTGGGCGATCGCGCTGGTCGCCACCGTCAGCTTCGCCATGGCGGCCGGCCTGGTGGTGGTGGCCATCCTCGTCATCGCCGCCATGTTCCTCTGGGCGGCGGCGGGCAAGCCCCTGCATCACGAGTTCGCGAGTCGTGCCGCCGCCGTGGACGGCGAGTTGACCGACGTGGTGGGCAACATGGCGATGGTGAAGGCCTTCGGCGGCATCGCCCGCGAGCACGAGCGCTTCGACGCCACCGTGGGCCAGGAGATTGTGGCGCGCCAGCGCAGCCTGCGCTACCTGGAGCGGCTGCGCATCGTGCATGCGCTGGTGACGGTGGCCCTCACCATCTGCCTGCTCACGTGGGTGCTCATCCTCTGGCAGGAGGGCCGGGCGACTACGGGCGATGTCATCCTGGTCTGCACGCTGGGCCTCTCGGTGCTGCACGCCACCCGCGACCTGGCCGTGGCACTGGTAGACGTGACGCAGCACATCGCGCGCTTCACCGAGGCCCTGGAGACGCTGCTGGTGCCGCACCAGCTCTCCGACCGGCCCGGCGCCAAGACGCTCGTGCGCAGCGGCAACAGCGTCACCTTCGACAACGTGTGCTTCGCCTATCCTGACTGCCCGCGCCTCTTCGACGAGCTCGCCTTCAACGTCGAGAGCGGGCAGCGCGTAGGGCTGGTGGGGCCCTCAGGCGGCGGCAAGACCTCGATCTTCGCGCTCATCCAGCGCTTCTACGACATCGAGGAGGGCCGCATCCTGCTGGCCGGCGAGGACATCACGGGTGTGACGCAGCAGAGCCTGCGCGAGGCCATCGCGGTAGTGCCGCAGGACATCTCGCTGTTCCACCGCTCGCTGATGGAGAACATCCGCTACGCCCGCCCCGAGGCCAGCGACGCGCAGGTGTGGGAGGCCGCCGCCGCCGCGCGCTGCGACTTCATCGCCGAGCTGCCGCAGGGGCTCGACACCATCGTCGGCGAGCGCGGCACGCGGCTCTCCGGCGGACAGCGCCAGCGCGTGGCACTCGCCCGCGCCTTCCTCAAGGACGCGCCGCTCCTGCTGCTCGACGAGGCGACCTCTTCGCTCGACAGCGAGTCCGAGGAGGCGATCCGCGAGACCCTGGAGAGGCTGATGCGCGGGCGCACGGTGATCGCCATCACGCACCGCCTCTC
>DATBKR010000198.1:0-4271 GCA_036555805.1 Hyphomicrobiaceae bacterium
GGGTAGTGGCACCTGTAGACGAGGCCCAGCGACTCGATGGTGCGCGCGCGCCGGTACTCGGCGTTGGCCTGGTAGCGGTGCAGGCGGCCGATGTCGATGCCGGTCACATCCATGTCGGGCGTGCCGGTGACGATCCAGTGCGCCAGCAGTCGGCCGATGCCGCCGCCGGTGAGGATGCCGACGGAGTTGAGGCCGGCCGCCACGAAATAGTTCTTGAGCTCCGGCGCCTCGCCGACGATGGGGCGCAGGTCCGGCGTGAAGCTCTCCGGCCCGCAGAAGAACTTCCTGACGCCCGCCTCCAGCGTGACGGGCACGCGCGCCATCGCCGTTTCCAGGTAGGGCGCCATGCGGTCCCAGTCGGGTTCGATCTCGCCGAAGGCGAAGTCGGCCGGGATGCCCTCCACCTTCCATGGCGCGCACACCGGCTCGAACAGGCCGACCAGCAGCCCGCCGCTCTCCTCGCGGAAGTAGCCGTAGGAGGCCGGGTCCTCCAGCACCGGCAGGCGCGGCGGCAGGCCGGGGATCTTCTCGGTGATGAGGTAGTAGTGCTCGGCGGCCTGGTTGGGGATGGTGACGCCGATCTCTTCGCCCAGCTGGCGCGCCCACATGCCCGTGCAGTTGACCACGTACTCCGCCGCGATGTCGCCCCGCGCCGTGCGCACGCCCGTGGCCCGGCCGCCCCGCTGCAGGATGCCCGTCACCGGCACGCCCTCGACGACGCGTGCGCCGGCGAGCGCAGCGCCCTTGGCCAGCGCCATGGCGGCATCCACGGGATTCACCCGGCCGTCGTCCTTGACGTAGAAGCCCGCCAGAATGTCATCCACCTTCGCCAGCGGGAACAGCCGCTTCACCTCGCCGGGCGAGATCTCCTCCACGTCAACGCCGCAATAGCGGTTGAAGGCCGCCACGCGGCGATACTCCTCCAGCCGGTCGGCATCGGCCGCCACCTCGATGAAGCCCACGGCCATGAACCCCGTGGCCTGGCCGGTCTCGGCCTCCAGCCGGCGGTAGAGATCGCGCGTATACGTCCTCAGCTCGGTGGATGTCTGCGAGGTGGACCCGAACGTCACCATCAGGCCGGCGGCGTGCCACGTGCTGCCGGACGTGAGGCGATCGCGCTCCAGCAGCACCACGTCCTTCCAGCCCATGTGCGCCAGGTGGTAGGCGACCGAGGCCCCGACGATGCCGCCGCCGATCACCACGACGCGGGCGCGATCCGGCAATGCTGGAGCATCCATGTCCAGTCTCCAAAAAGACCCGGCCCGGCGTGCGAGCCAATTCGTCGCGCCGGGGCGGTTGCAGTCTGCGGTGCCGCGTGCTTGTCATGCGACCCTTGGCGGAGTGACCGCGCCGCGGGGGCACGTGTAGCATAGGCGGCCGGTCACGAACGCCCGGTCAGCACGCCCGGTCAAGCACGGGCGGCCGGCAAGGTCAAAACTCCGGAGGGAGCGCGTGGACGACACCCCACTGAAGGCGGATTCCATCTCTTCGCTCCCCGCCGCCGGGCTCAGCAAGGACACCCAGGCGCAGATCGAGCGCTACGTCGAGGAGGAGGAGGGCGCATTCAACCGCCTGGGCGGCGCTGTCGGCACTGCCATCGCCGCCTTCACCGTCGCCGTCTCGCTGTTCCACCTCTATGCCGCCTACGAGATCGTGCCGGCGCACGTGCTGCGTCCGGCCCACGTCGGCATGGTGCTGGTGCTGTGTTTCCTGCTGTTCCCCATGGCGCGCCGCTTCCGCGACCGCATCCGCTGGTGGGACTACCTGCTCGCGGCGGCGGCGGCCGGCACCATGCTCTACGTTCTGTCGCAAGGTCCCGACTTCGGCGACCGCGCCACCATGCCCACGCGCGTCGACTGGATGGTGGGCCTCGTGTTCGTGCTGCTGCTGCTCGAAGGCACGCGCCGCGCCACCGGCTGGATCATGCCGGGCGTCTCCATCGCCTTTATCCTCTATGCCCTGTTCGGCAACCGCCTGCCGAATCCCTGGACGCATCGCGGCTACGCGGTCGAGGACCTGGTGGCCCACCTCTACATGACGCTCGAAGGCATCTTCGGCACCACTGTGGACGTGGCATCGAGCCTCATCATCCTGTTCACGATCTTCGGCGCCGTGCTGCAGCGCTCGGGTGCCGGGCGCTTCTTCATCGACTTCTCGTTCGCGGCCATGGGCGGGCGGCGCAACTCGGCGGGGCGCGCGGTGGTGCTCTCCTCGTTCCTGATGGGGGGCCCGTCGGGCTCGGGCGTCGCCACCACCGTCACCATCGGCACCGTGGCCTATCCGCTGCTGGAACGGGCCGGCTACGAGAAGAACGCCGCGGGCGGGCTGCTGGCCGCCGGCGGCCTCGGCGCCATCATCTCGCCGCCGGTGCTGGGCGCCGCCGCCTTCCTGATCGCCGAGTTCCTCAAGATCTCCTATTTCGATGTGATCGTCATGGCGACGATCCCGACGCTGCTCTACTACTTCGCCATCCTGGTGATGGTGGAGGTGGATGCTCGCAAGCAGGGAGGCGCCAGCGAGATCCTGGTGGCCAAGGGCGAACTGTGGCGTGTCACCAAGAACTACTGGTTCCACTTCGGTTCGCTCGTCTCCATCATCGCCTTCATGCTGCTCGGCTTCTCGCCGGTGCTGGCGGTGTTCTGGGCCACCGTGCTCGCCATCGTGACCAGCGCGCTCCGCTCCGATACCGCCATCGTGCCGTGGTGGGCGGCCGTGCCGTTGCTCATTGCGCTTGCCTTGGGCACCGCGCAGATGGCCGAGGTGCAGTTCGCATGGTTCGCCGACTACGGCTGGCTCCTGATCTTCGTCCCGGCCGCGGCGGTGGCCGCGTTCGGCCTGTTCGCTCCGCGCCTCGTGCCCTACTCCGAGAGATTCGCCGCCGCCATGAAGGAGGGTACCACCGGCGTGCTCAACGTGGCCGCCACCTGCGCCACCGCCGGCATCATCGTCGGCGTGGTGACGCTGACGGGGCTCGCCCAGCGCTTCGCCGACATCATCATCGGCTATGCCAGGGGCAGCCTGCTGCTCACCGCCATCTTCACCGCCGCCATTGTGTGGATCGTCGGCCTCGCCGTGCCGGTCACGGCCTCCTACATCATGTGCGCCGTGATCGCCGCGCCCGCCCTGATCAAGCTCGGGGTGCCGGATTTCGCCGCGCACATGTTCATCTTCTACTACGCGGTGCTGTCCGAAGTGTCGCCGCCCACCGCGCTGTCGCCGTTCGCCGCGGCGGCCATCACGGGCGGCAACCCCTATCGCACGACGCTGCAGTCGTGGAAGTACACCATGCCCGCATTCCTGGTGCCGTTCGTGTTCGTGCTCGACCCGCAGGGCCCCGGCCTGCTGCTGAAGGTGCCCAAGGACGGCGGCTGGCTCGACATCGTCGAGATCTTCGTCGAGACCGCCGCCGGCATCGCCATGCTGGCCTTCGCCGCACAGGGCTGGTGCCTGAAGAAGAACACCGCGCTCGACACCGCCCTGTTCCTGATCGCCGGGCTGTTCCTGACGTTCCCGGCCCTCCTCGGCGCCGCCATCGAGCCGCTCCTCGGCATCGACGTAGGCGGCTTCGTGCCGGGCCTGTCCGGCATCGGCTGGCGTGTGGGCTACAACGTCTTCCTGGGCCTGATCGTCTTCGCCGCCGCCTGGGCGATGCAACGGGCGCGGACGGCCTAGACCGCTGCCGATCGGTCGTTCGGACCCGATCGGCGCCGGGATGCCGAAAAGGATGGCGGTTCATTTTTGACCGCCAAGGGGCGGTGCGCAATGGTGTCAGACCCGGAGGGTCTGACACCTGGGGATAGTCAATCTCGGTTCATCGTATATGTAGGCGGAGGATGCGGGGGCGGGCGGCCTGTGGCATGATGGGCGGGCCTCGGAGATGAGGATGGCGGTGGCCTAGGACCGTGCCTCAGCTAGGAGCCGGGGGCCGCAGTCTGACATCGAGCCCGGCATGGCGGCCAGACCAGCCGAGCGCCGGTCCGGGGTCAGACCCCACGCCTCGTCGCTGTGAGTTCAATCGCGAGCGTGGACGCGAGGGGTCTGACCCCGGTCCCCCAGAGCACACCTGGGGCAGGCGGTGCGGATGCGGCGAAGCCTGTCCTCCGATACCCCGCGCGGCATGGTGGCCAGGCCGGCCAAGCGTCGGGCGGCCGTCGGAGGCGGCCGAGCAGGGCGTTCTTCGCGCCCCTCGCGATAAGGTCATGGCCTCCGGGCGCGCGCCTGGACGCCCTGCTCCTCCTGCCATCCCCTCGGGCGGCCGGGCCGCCGCGAGG
>DATBKR010000199.1:0-2833 GCA_036555805.1 Hyphomicrobiaceae bacterium
TGGCGATGTCGACCGCGTTCTCCTTGGCCGTCTCCGAAGCCTGCGCCTCGATCCAGGCTGCCGCATCCAGGATCACCTTCTTCTGTGCGTCGTTGAGCTTGGCCAGGGAGTTCTTGTTGATCAGGATGCTCACCTCGGCGCTGTAGAAGCCGGGATCGACGCGGAACTTGGTCTTCTCGTGCCAGCCCAGGTCGAAGATGCCGGTGACCGGCCAGCCGTAGCCGTCCACCACGCCCCGCTCCAGCGCCGTGTACACCTCGCCCGGCGCCGTCTGCACCACGGTGGCGCCCAGCGCCTGGAAGAACTCGCGATAGACCGGTGTGATGCGCAGCTTCAGGCCGGTCAGGTCGGGCTTGTCGATGCGTTTCGTCAGATAGAGGTGGAACGGGTTGTCGTCCACGTGCCGGGCGAGGAAGACCGCGTTCATCTTCTGGTCGTAGATCCTGGCCATGTAGTCGAAGCCGCCGTTCTTGCGCAGCTCGGCCATCGGCCGCTCGGTGAGCTTCCAGGCGTCCGCCTCCGGCATGACGTTGGTGTAGAAGGCGCCCGTCACATTGGCGATGTCCACCACGCCGCTGGCAAGCGCCTTGCCCACCTCGAACGGCGGCATCGCCTTGGGTCCGCCGATATAGTTGATCTGCACGAGCCCCTTGCCGTCGGCGTTGACCTTGTCGATGAACCGCTCGAAGGCGCGCGAGTAGAACGTCTTCTCCGCGAACGACGTGATGCCCTTGAGCGTCGCCTCCTGCGCTTGGGCGCCGCCCGGCATTGCCGCCAGGGCCAGCGCGGCCCCGGCCAAAGCGGCCCCCGTCACTGCGGCCAACGCAGCGGCGCGACAATTGCCCATGGCTTTTCCCCCTCCGTAGATCGCGTCCCAACAACGTCCCAGGACGACAGAAGAACACGGGGCCGCGCCCATCCGCAACCTCGACTTGGGCGCATGCCTCGCCGACGCCCGGCGCAACCCTGGAACGGGCGAAGCCCTGCCCCTCCGATTGAAGGCCGCCGCGATGACCGATGGTCGACCCGGGCGCGCCGCGAGACCGGCCGTAGCCGACGCGGACGCTAACGCGCCCCGCCGTTCAGAATTCCATTGCGGATTCGCTGGATTGCGACCAAGGTACGGTACGGGAGGACGCCGAAGGTCGGCCCCCGGACCGGTCCCGATCGCGGCCGGCAGGTGAGCCGGGTTCCTCGGTCGACCGTTCCCAAAAGAAAAAGCGGAAGCTCGGGAGCAGGACGATGAGCGGTGCGCTCCGCTTCAACGCGATGCACTTCACGCCCTACGCGCACCTGCCGGAGAACCACAAGGACTACAAGTCCCTCTGGGTCAGCTTCCCGAACAAGTACTTCGACCCCGAGAAGGGGCACGCGCTCTACAACCGCTATCTGAGCGAACTGGTGCTGGCCGACAAGCTCGGCTTCGATGCCATCGTCGTCAACGAGCACCACAACACCGTCTACAGCATGATGGCGACGCCCAACCTGATCGCCGCCGCGCTGGTGCCGCAGACCCGGAACGCGCGCATCTGCGTGTGGGGCACGCCGCCCAATTTCATGCTGCCCAACCGCCTGGCCGAGGAGTACGCCATCCTCGACGTCATGTCGAAAGGCCGGCTGGAGGTGGCGCTGCCGCTGGGCACGGGCATGGAATACTGGTCCAACCCCGTCAGCCCGGCCACGGCCCGCGAGAAGTTCAAGGAGTCGATCAAGATCATGCTGCAGGCGTGGACCGAGGACGGCCCCACCACGCACTACGGCAACTTCTACACCTACCGCTTTCTCAACCCCTGGCCGCGCCCCTATCAGAAGCCGCACCCGCCCTGCTACATCGTCGGCACCGGCAGCCCCGAGACCATCGAGATCGCCGCCGAGCTGGGCTTCGGCTATGCCTCGGTGTTCGTCACGCAGCAGCGCGCCAAGGAGCTCAACGACACGCTGCGCCAGCGCGCCGCACACTACGGCCATCAGCTCAAGCCCGACCAGTTCCCGCTCCTCACCTTCGTCTACGTGGCAGAGACGGAGGAGCGGGCGCGGCAGGAGTATGTCGGCCACCTGCAGCGCTTCTTCGAGGACTACGCGCGCACCACGGCACAATATCTGGCCCCGCCCGGCTATCTCTCGGTCGACCAGCTCAAGCAGCGCGCCGCCATGGCCGACAAGATGCACGGCGGCTTCGACTTCGAGGCCGTCAGCAAGTCGTTCTTCATCGCCGTCGGCACGCCGGACCAGGTCGCAAACAAGATCGGCGAGTGGTCGCAGTGGATGAAGACCGACCACATCAACTGCGTCATGCACATCGCCGACATGCCGCACTGGAAGACCGTGAAGAACCTGACGCTGATGGCCGAGGAGGTGATCCCGCGCCTGCGCGCGCGCGTCCAGCCGGCGCTGCGGGCGGCGGCCGAGTAGACCGCAACGGGGGAGCCCAGGGAACCATGAGCAGGTTCGCGCGCGAGACGCATGCCGTCAACGGCATCAAGACGGTCGTGCACACGGCGGGCAAGGGAGACCCGCTCGTCTTCTTCCACGGCGCCGGCACCATCGACGGGTTCGACTTCGCCGAGCCGTGGGCGGAGAGGTTCCGGGTGATCGTTCCGTATCATCCGGGCTTCGGAGAATCCGGCGACGATCCGACCTTCACCGACCTGCACGACTACGTCATGCACTACCTGGAGCTGTTCGACGCCCTGCAGCTCGAAAGGTTCAACCTGGTCGGGCTGTCGCTCGGCGGCTACCTGGCGGCCAAGTTCGCGAGCGAGCACGGGCACCGCGTCAGGAAGCTCGGGCTGATCGCGCCGGCCGGCATGATCGACCCCATGAACCCGATCCT
>DATBKR010000200.1:0-10538 GCA_036555805.1 Hyphomicrobiaceae bacterium
CCCCTACGGGGTGCGCGGCGTGGGCGAGACGCCCATCGTGCCGCCGCTGGCCGCGGTCGCCAACGCGGTGGCCGACGCCACCGGCGTGCGCTTCCCCGACCTCCCCATGTCCCCGCCCAGGGTGCTCGCCGCCCTTGACGCAGCGCGCGCTGCCCGCAGGGCCAAGGTCTAGCGCGTGAGCGCTCCTGACTTCGATTTGCGGACGGCGCTGGCGCCCCCTTCGGGCTCCGGCGTGGCGGCTACGCGCGCCGGTGCTTCACGTAGCCGTCGATGATCTGCTTGGTGACGTTGCCGGGGAATTCGATTGTGAGTTTGTTCTGGTCGATCGCCGTGACGGTGCCCTCGCCGAATATCGGGTGCGAGATCTGGTCGCCGACAGCGTAGCCGCTCACATAGGCTGCCGCCGGCGGGGTAGGCGCTTTCGGCGCGGCGGGCGTCTTCGGCGCGGTGGGCGCCTTCGGTTTGGCGGTCTTTCGGGGAGCGGCGGCGCGCAGCGCGCGCGAAGCTGGTCGTTTCGTATTCGCCATAGCCTGTAGATATGGGATCACGCGAGGCGGTTTTCAACGCGCAGCCGCCAGTGCGCGAAGACTTCTCGGGCTCAGTCGCGATGAGCCGATTTCGGCGGGCCGGAATAGTTCAGCATCATTCCGTTGACCTGGCACGCCAGTCTGCCGAGCCCGTTGTCGATGATGAAGCCGTTTCCGCGCGGGATCTCCACGGTGGAGAATTCATAGAACAAAGCCAGTGGAGCGTTGTCGCTGCTGACGCGCATTTTTCCCAGGTAGATCGTCAATTGCGTTACGTGGCTCGCTCCTCCCGCCCCCGGGCAACTGAATGAGCACCGCGTGCCGTTGGGGCATGAGTAGGTCCATTCGAACGTGATGTCCGATCCCACCGGTTGCCGAGGCTCGGTTTTGCCTTGCGCCGAGGAGACGCTCGGAAACAGGCCAGAAAGCAGCAGCCAGACCAGTGCTGCAGGAAATGCACGCGCCATCGCGCTCTCCGCCGAGACACAGGGGCAGGCGCCTGACGCTCTCGCCCGCGTCACCAGAAGCGGGCGTCCCACGGCTCATCCGACGCCAAAGGCCACGTTCAAGTGGACACCAACATCCTGCGACCGTCGATCAGGGCTTTCCGTGGTTTCGCAGGCGGAAAGTCCCTGCGAGCTGAGGCATTACTTCGACCCGCGCGCCCCGCGCCCGCTTGCGTTCCCGCCGCAAGCGAAGCGATCTTGCGACATCTGCGCCCACGATTTTCGCAACGGCGTCACAGACCGCTGATGGCGAGGCCGGTGAGCTTCCATTCCCAGCCCCGGAGATCCAGCGTGGCCGTGTAGCGACGGCCGGACGTGTATTTGTCCTGAACCTCCACCACCATCGTGGTCGGCGAGACGAAGGCGGCGCGCCTGAGCCGCCGCCAGAAGCTGGCGAACCGGTCCACGCCGGAGCCGGCAAGGAGCGTGCCCGCGAGCGCGGTCGGCGGCTCTTCGCGCAGCATCGGCCGCAAGGTGCCGCGCCAGAACCTGTAGTAGCCAAGCAGAACCGGCAGGCGCTCCGGCGTCACGTACCGGTCGATGACCCCTCCGGCGAAGCGAGGAGCGGCGGTCCGCTTGATGCGTTGCCAGGTGGTTGGCGCCGGTGCATCCGGATCGGCCTCCAGCCGTGCCATCGCCTCCGCGCTCATCGAGGCTTTGAGGGAACTGCGCACCGCACCCCAGTCGACCCTCGCAGCGAGCGCCGCCGAGTCGCCGGCTATCATGGCATCGCGGAGTCTCAAGAAGGTGCAGACGGGCCAAACCGCGTAGGCGGCCAACAGGCCGATAAGGACCAGACTAATCCGCGGGACCCGCCGCATGCGATTCTCAAGTCCGACGCCCCACCTTTCCGGCCGCACCACCTATTGACCGGAGAATTGAGGCGGCGCGACGACCGCATCGCTTCTCGCAGTTCAGCGATCGAGAGCATGACCGCCGCGTGACTGCGCTGAGTGCGCGGCCAAGCGACCGGTCTCCTTTTCGACCGCAATCTCGATTGTGCAGCGGACACCGTTCGGATTGAACTCCAACTCGACCGTTCCCCCCAGTTCATAGGGAATGAGATCTCTGATCACGCTGGTGCCATACCCTGGCTGCGCCGGGGCGGTTACAGCGGGTCCGTCGTCTTCTTGCCATTCGAGACTCAGCCTCGCCGGCCCTCCCGCATCCGAGAGCCGCCGCCAGCGCACCGCGACCCTGCCATGCGGCGTCGAGAGCGCGCCGTACTTGGCAGCGTTTGTCGCGAGCTCGTGCAGGACCATGGCCACGGCCTGGGTCGCGCCTGGTGGGAGACAAATGGCAGGGCCTTCCACCGTTGCGTTGCCCGAGCCGGCGTACGGCGCCAGTTCCTGGGCGACGAGATCGGCAAGGCCGACGCCCCGCCAGCGGTTGCGGCTCAGCAGCGAGTGCGCCTCTCCCATCGATTGGAGCCGGTGGTCCAGCGCCTCGATGAAATCGCTCGTTGAGCCGGTGTGCTCGCTTGTGCGGCTGGCGACCACGGCAACGGTGGCAAGCACGTTTTTGACGCGGTGGTCGAGCTCGGCAACAAGCAGGCTCTGCTGCTCCTCGGCACGCTTACGCTCGGTGATCTCCTCGCAAACGACAAGGATTACCGTCTGCTGCCCTGCACTTTGCCGGACGGCGCGTGCCACTTCTCTTACCCATATGATACTCCCGTCACGACGAACCTTGCGCAGCTCCGTCGTTGCAACCGATTCGAGGGTTTCCGCGCACGAGGCAAGATGCCTTCGCGCCGCCTCCCGGTCCTCTTCGTGGATCAGCTGCAGCACCGACCGCCCGACCAGCTCCGCAGGCGCGTAGCCGAGCTGTCGCGCTCCGAACTCGTTGACCGAAAGCACCGCACCAAAAGCATCCACCGTGAAGTACATCGATGGATTGTCGTCGTAGAGCGCGCGGTAGCGCGCCTCGCCCTCCTCGAGCGCAGTCTGCGCCCACTTGCGCTCGGTCATGTCGATGTTCACGCCGATAATGCGTGTCGGCCGTCCCTCGGCATCGTACGAAACGAGGCCGCGCGACTCGATCCAGCGTACCCCGCCGTCCGGGGCGACAATGCGATATTCCATGTTGTGCTCGTGGCGCTGCTCGGCAAACATCTGGCTGCGGATGGCGTCGAGCCGGCCCAGGTCATCGGGATGCACGCGGGTTCGCCATTCCTCGCGAGGGAACTCTTCAGTTCCCTCGGCCAAGCCGTGTATGGCCGCGTAGCCCGGCGAGTTCTGCACCCTTCCCGTTTCGATGTCGATCGCGAAGCTGCCAACGCGGGCGGCCTTGCCGGCGAGCCCGAGCTGCGCGTCGCGCTCGGCAAGCGCAAGTTCCGCCTTCTTGCGCTCGGTTATGTCATGGGTGATGCCGCGCGCGCGCACGGGCCGGCCCAGAGCGTCGCGCTCGATCGAACCTTCCGCCGTGACCCAGCGCATGCCGCCCGAATTCAGGCGGAATTCCAGCCGGTACGCGACCGCACTGCTGACGGCTTGCCAGAATTGCGCCATTACGGCATCGCGGTCCTCCGGGTAGATCGTCTCGATCATTGCCGCAAAGTCGTTCGGTATCGACTCCTTCGGCCGATCCAGAAGGCGCGCAACAGGTCCCGCCGAATGCACGGTATTTCGGTCGAAATCGATATCCCAGGCGATGACGTTGGCCGCGTCCAGGATCGATCGCAGCCTCGTGTCGCTTTCGCTGAGCGCCGCCAGACTCCGGCGTCGTTCGGCGAACAGCGCGGCGAGAACGAAGGCCAGCAACGCTCCCGCCAAAACAACGGTTTGGGCAGCCAATATGCGATCCGCGAGCGGAACGCTTACGTCTCCGAAGTGTCCCATGTTGAAAGTGATCGACCAGATCACGGCCAAAGTCACGACAAATGCCGCGCCCGCTGCGAATACCGGCCGGCAGCGGACGACCACCCAGAGCAGGAGGGGGAAGACGACGGCCACGGGTACGGCGGTCGCCCAAAAGCCGGGCGCGAGTGCAAGGACGAATACACTCAGCGAGACCAACGTCGCGAGGCTCGCTGCGCCCTCGATCAATTCGCGGGATGGCGGTGGGTCACGCAAAGAGTCGCCAATTCCAATCAGCAGCGGAGCGACCGTGACGATGCCCAGCAGGCACGCCGCAAACCAAAGTCGCCAAAACACCAGCAAGGGCGCCGCAGGCTCAACAAAGCTCACTGCGAGCGCAGCACATGCCGCGGCGGCTGCCGCTCCAATTGCGCCCACCACAAGCAGGCCCAGCACCTGGGGGACGCTCTCCAGTCTGAAGGTTCTCCCGAAAGCGCGTTCGATCAGCCAAGCCGTCAGGAGGGTCTGAGCGGCATTGACGAAGCCGAACGGGACGGCGAGCCATGGGTTTCTGCCGATTTCGATATTCGCGAACGCGGTTGCCACTACTACGGCCACGGCCACCGGCAGGCGCGCACCGGGCCCCCAGGCGATCAGCACGCCCACCGCGATGCCCGCGGCTGGCCAGAAAACGGCCACTCCCGGCGTTGTGCAAAGGGCTAACCCAAGCCGCGCCGCCAGATAGAATGCGACGCCGGTGGAGACCCCCAGGCCGAGCGTCACGACCCATCCCGTGCCACGCCCGAGAGGCAGGAACTGACTGTCTGCAAGGGGCGAGCGAGTACCTTCCAATTGACCCCCCGATACCGGCGCCGAAGCACCCCAATAGTCAATCGGGCCCGGCAGAACTATCAGGTGTTGTCTGTAGGCACCTAGATTCTCAAAAAGCCGACCTCTTGCCAAGTACGCACGCCGACCGGGCCGGCTACGTCCCCAAAGGTGACGCAAGCAGCCGCTTGGACCATATTCCATTCCTTCTTTGTTCTTGTTAGACACTGCTGCCCGAGCTGAAGCTGCAGTGGGAGCAGGATCGCAGCGCCCGGATGAAGAAAAGGGTTCGGCCGCTGCGCTGCCGCGACGCTGGAACGCTCACTGGTCCCGCAGTCGAAGTGATATGAGGTCGCTCAATGCATCGGAAACGACATTGGTACGATCCGCGATCCATCGCGCGCTCGATGGCTATCCGGCCCCGCCTCTACTTTTCGGCTGCGGCCGGCATCGCCGCATTGGCATTCTTGCCGGGAGGCTGGCCGGGGGGCATTCGCGAAGCGGTCGCCTGGAATCTGAGCGCGGCCCTCTACCTGATCCTTGCGTTCCGCGTCATGCTGACCTGCAAGGGTGACGTGCTGCGGGCACGCGCCGCACGCCAGGACGACAGCCGAGTGGTGATCCTGGTCATCATCCTGCTCGCGATCACGGCAAGCTTCGTTGCCATCGCCGGACTGCTGGCGGGGGCCAAGGAGTCGCCGAACAGGGCCCTCAACCTTGGGCTGGCCGCGGTCACCATCGTCCTTGCCTGGACAGTCACCCAGGTGGTGTTCACGCTGCACTACGCGCACGAATACTATCGTCCGACCGGCGGCCGGCAGGCCATTGCCGAAGGGCTCGATTTCCGGGGAGACCACAACCCGGACTACTGGGATTTCTTCTACTTCGCGACCTCCTTTGGCGCGGCATCGCAGACCTCCGACGTCACGATCCTGACCAAGCCCCTGCGCCGGCTCGCGACCCTGCACGCCATCATCTCGTTTTTCTTCAACACGGCGGTGCTGGCGCTCACCATCAATCTCGCGGCTTCGCTGATCTGAAAGGACGAGGGGGAGATCGCGAGCTCGGATACGGGCCGCGGCGACCTGCGACGGGCCGGCTCTGGCGTAAGCCGCTGAGACGCGCGCCACGCTGACCGGGTGTGTGGCGCGCCTGACGGCGGCCCGGCGTGATCGCCGCCATGGCGCGACCGACCCCACGCAATCCATCGAAAATCAGTAAGGGGACCGGGCGAACAAGGATCGCGATATTGCTGCCACATTGCAATGCTTAAGGAAGATGAGGTCCACCTGGAGGGGAACTCGCATTCCGATGTGGATCACCGCCATCTTGATATTGCTTTGGCAAGCAGTGGCAGCGCACGCCGGTCCGCTCGAGGACTGCGGGCAGGCGCAGGACGTCGACCGCCGCGTCCAGGGATGCACCGACCGCATCCGCCAATACCCCAGAGACGCCACGGCCTTCTTCAACCGCGGCTCCGCCTACCTGAGCAAGGGCGATCTCGGCAGCGCCATCGCCGACAACAGCAGGGTCATCGAGATCGATCCGGCGTATGCCACCGCCTACTACAACCGCGGCATCGCCTACGAGGGCACGGAGCAGTACGATCAGGCCATCGCCGATTTCAGCAAGGCGGTCGAGATCAATCCGAGGCATGCCGGGGCCTTCCACGCCCGCGCGCGCATCTACCTCAAGACCGGCCAGCGCATGCTTGCCCTGCGCGATGCCGAGCAGGCTGTATCCCTCGATCCCTTCGACGAGGAGTTCCTGGGCACGCGCGCCTACGTCTACGAGGCGCTGGGTCGCAACCAGGAGGCCATTTCAGATTACCAGCGCGTGCTGTCCAGCAACCCGTCGATGCAATCGGCGATCGACGGCCTGGGGCGCCTCGGCGGATCGTCGTCGGCGCTGGATGCGCCCGCAGACGCCGGGCGCACAACCGAGCGCGGCCCGAAACCGCACTACTATGCGGCGCAGCCGCCGGGCTATCCACCGGAGGGAATCGAGTGCGAGCGGGCGCAGCAGTCGGACCCCTCGGGGTCCTACGGGGGCTATCCGTGCTGGGCGCGAGAAGCGCTCACCCGCAGAGGTCGCCGATGAGCTGAAGGCGCTGTCCGACAGGCGTCTCCGCGCACCTCGCTCGCGCCCCAGACAGCCGGCGGGCACGCGCCTGCGTCAGGCTCGCTCGTCTCTGCGCATCCCCTCTGCAATCGACAGGCGCCGCTCGGCCTCGATCAGCTCGGAGGTGTAAGCCCTGTGCTCCCAACTGCCGTGGCGCGCCCGCGAGACAACCCGCCGACACTCGGCAACCTCCAATTCCAGGGCCGCAACGCGGCGCCAGAGCGCTGCGGTAAAGTCGATGACGGTACCCATTATTCGCGCCCCCGGCCGTCGCGCAGCTCGTCGAGGAAGGCGGCCTTGCTGCATCCGGGCTCGCCGCCCTCGGATGCCGCGGCGGGGCAGGCCTCGCTCAAGATCGTGGCGCCGGCGACCATGCAGTGCACGCGTTCAAGCTGGTCCCGGAGAAGTCGGCGATCGAGGGGCGCCAGCGCGTCAATCTGGTTGTCCGTGAGGCTGGCCAACAGGCCGATGATGTAGCTGGCGTGGTCCATTGCGGGATCCCCCAATCCTGCAATCGGAGCCAGGCCCAGGACGGCGCTCATTGGCTGCGGACCTGGACGGCCGAGGGTCGGCTCGAGCAGCGCAGCAACGTTGGTCGCAAGGGTCATGTCGCTCCGCTCCCGAAATGGCAGTTCCGTTTCCTCTCTGGCACAGTGCAGTGCTGCGAGCGGCTCGTTGTGGGCCGAGGACAGTTGCAGCTCGCCAACGCCCTTCAGTTGGCGAGCTGCGAACGACAGCCGTGCGCGTCAGCGCGAACGCTCCGCGCAAGGCTTTCCCCCCTGACACCCGGCCCCTGCGGGGGATAGGGCCGCTTCGTGTCGAGGGAGACTTTGCGATAAGACTCTTGCGCAACTTTGCCGCAATTGTATCGAATTGTGACAACGAGCGGTTGTGTGGGCGATCCCGTGACGGGTTTCAGCGCTTGTCGCGACGTTCTCGTCGTGGCGGCTGCTGACGCGTGCCAGCAACGAAGCCATGGCGGCGTGGATCGCGGCCCGCCGGCTGAAGTGTCTCGATGAGATGGGTTCCCCGATCACCACACGAGTTTGTGTGTCGCGCAAGTGTCGACATAGAACCTGCAGCGTGGCGGCCGCCCACTCGCGCTCTTTCGGATCGGCGAAACACTTTGCGATTCGATGTCGATGAGCCGTCCTGGAGATCACGCCCGACACGGCGATGGGCAACACCAACGTTTCCGGCACCAGGCGGACAAACAGTTCCGAGCTGTCCGACCAGCCCGCCGGCGCATCCACGCCCCGCACCGACGGGTCCGGTTCGATGGTTCCCGCCGGGAAGGTAAGCAGGGCGCCGCCTCGTCGCAGATGGTTCGTTGCATCCCGCAGAAGTCCTGAACGGCTTCCAGTTCGCGGGCTGACGAAAAGAAGCCTGCTGCGGACGTTTGGAATGAGCTGCAGGATTTCGCGTTCAGCCGCGATGATCTTCAGGTCGCGCCGGCGCTCCAGGGCAACCCAGATCGCCATGGCGTCGACCATGCCCGGATGGTTGGCCACTGCCAGCACGGGCCCGCGTGGCGGGACATGCCGCTGGCCTTCGATGCAAGCGCTGCCAGTGAACTCGTCCAATATGTAGCGCCCCGCGGCCGCGAGCCCGTGCCGGCCCACGAGATCGTCGAAGCGCAGAATTTGACGAGAAAGGCGCCGCGCGGGGAAGCTCGCCAGCCAATCCGCCAGGGGTTGGAGGCACCCCAGGCGATCGAGCTTGAATGCTGCCAGGACCTCTCGAGCGTTGGCCCGCGTGAGCAAGGTCAGAACGTCGTCCATCAAACCCCCGGGACGTGCTCCACAAGCGAGCTGCCGCCAGCCACGAACCTGAATGACGCGGGCGCAGATTGAGGGCCCACGGTGGCGCGAGGATGGCGCGGAAAACCCGCGCGTCCGGCGCCGAACTCCGGACACTGAGAGACGGCTGCGGGTCGGGCGCATTGCGCGACAGCGAGGCACCCGATATCCCTGATGCGGTTCTTGTCGTGCATCCTTCCGATCTTGGCGCTTCGCGCGATCCCCTTGCCCGTGCCATTCTGCGCACGGCGCCTGCTGCGCGAGGAAACTCGGCGTGGATCGAGACAGGAGCCGGCCATGATCCGCCGCGCCTACGCTAGGATGGTTAACCGACAGGCTTCCGATGCGTGCGGGAGGGCGATGCTGGAGCGCTGCGACCCTTGAGCAAGACTGCCGCCACCCCGACGTCGATCGAGCTGACTGCCGTGCTCGTCGCCGTGACCGACGAGGACCCGCGCGTGCTCACCATCCAGGGTGGCAAGGCGCTGCCCTCCGGGCCCTTCGCGTCGGGGCACCGCACCCTGCAGCTTGCGCTCCGCTCCTGGGTCGAGCGCCAGACCCACCACCCGCCGGGCTATCTGGAGCAGCTCTATACCTTCGCCGACCGCGGGCGCGTCGAGGGCGATGCGCAACGGCGCGTGATCTCGATCAGCTATCTGGGATTGTCTCGGGAGACGCGCGTGTCGGGAGACCGTGCCCCTCGCTGGCACGGGTGGTACCGGTACTTGCCGTGGGAGGACTGGCGCGACGGCCCGTCCCCTCTGGTGGCGCGCCTGATCGTGCCGCGCCTGCAGCAGTGGGCGGGGGAGGCCGACGATGCCGAAACACGGCGCGCGCGGCGGCATCGCGTCGAGGCCACATTCGCCACAAGCGGGCGGGACTGGAACGAGGAGCTGGTGCTGCGGCGCTACGAACTGCTGTACGAGGCGGGCCTGGTGCGCGAGGCATCGCGGCGCAGACCGGTCGTCGATCCGATCCCGCCCGGCGAGCCGATGATGCACGACCATCGCCGCATCCTGGCGACAGGCATTGCCCGGCTGCGGGCCAAGATCAAGTACCGGCCCATCGTGTTCGAGCTGATGCCGGCGGCCTTCACGCTGTCGCAGCTACAGCGCGCCGTCGAGGCGCTGGCCGGGCGACGCCTGCACAAGCAGAACTTCCGTCGCCTGATCGACCAGCAAGGCCTGGTCGAGGAGACCGGGGAGATGTCGACCGAGACCGGCGGGCGGCCGGCCCGGCTGGTCCGGTTCCGGCGCGAGGTCCTGCTCGAGAGGGCGCTGGCGGGCAGCAAGCTGCCCTTGGCGCGGTCGGTTTGATCGCATTCTGCGAGAACATCGAGGACGATGCACACACGGCCGCGGGGCAGGCGCTGGAGATCGGCCGCTCCCCCGGTTTGTCCCCGCATTAACCAAGACGGCAGGCAATCGGGATCGTTCGCCGGTATCCCTATCCCCCGTGCGGCGTGGCTGCCTGATAAAATATGCGCGTCGTTTGCAGCGACGGGACGTGGATGGGCCCATCCGACGTTCACGTGCAGACGGCCGGCGCCTGGAAGGAGAGCGAGATGGCTCAAGATCCAGGGGCCCGTGCCAACCGGTAGCGGCGAAGCCATCAGCAATGGTGGCGGGATCGCTGCCCGCCCTTCGTGGCTCAAGGCCCAACGCGAAGCCCCGCAAGGGGCGGAGCGGAAAGCCAAAGAGTGGCCCGGGACACAAGACGCCGTCAGCGCGGGTGCCGAAAGGCAACCCGTGGGGCGGGCAACCGCCCCCTTATCGGTTGCGGAGTAGGCACCCGCGCACCCGTCGCACCTCGCGGCTCCGCCGGCGGGGCTATTGGCACTTGCCGCCTTGTGAAAGAACGCATGCGATGCACATCAAGTGGAAAGCGCTCTAGGCTGCGCCCGCTCGCGGGGCGTCGAGCGTGGGGAACGGGGCGGCCTCCTCGAGCGCGCGCGCTGCG
>DATBKR010000201.1:0-6865 GCA_036555805.1 Hyphomicrobiaceae bacterium
CGATCAGACCCGATTGATGCCCCAGCATGCGCTCGATCGCCAGGTGCGTCTTGCCCGTGTTGGTGGGGCCGAGCACGGCGGTCACGTTGCGGATGCGGTGTCCGAGATGGCGGCTCATTGGCGGGCCCCTTGGGATCGTCAGCTCCGAGGCATTGCAGAGTGATGCGGCAAGATCAAGGGCTTGCCCCGAAAAAGCCGCAGCGGGGAGCCGGCGGTTCGCCCGGCTGTCGCACCGGCGCCCGGGCGCTCCGGCCGGGGCTCTCGCTTTAGCAGATCTCCAATCTATGCGTGCGCGTCCCGTTCTCGGCGTGCGCGCGTCGGTGGTGGATCGGCGTCAATGCAACAGCGCGATCTGCGGCCGCCCCGGCGATTCGATCTCCACGCGCTTGGACACGATGGTGGCGTAGCCGATCAGGGTGGGAATGGTGATCTGATAGGGCACCAGGATGTTGGCGCTCGGAATCGGCCGCAGCGACACCTCGATCGCGTCGGTCGTCGCCAGATACGAGTTCTCCGCGTCGGTCTTGTGCCCTGCGACGGGCTTGTACTTCACGCGGCAGACGTGGGCGATGGCGGGCTGGCCGCTCGGCTGCTGCTCGCTCACCTTCACCTCGCCCTTGTAGCTCATGTCGAGGTCGAAGCGCTCCTTGCCGTCGAACACGGGCAGGTGGCGGTCGCAGGGATCGGGGTTGGAGTAGTCGGCCACCACCATGATGGCGCTGAGCGGGTCCAGCACGCCCTTCAGGTGCTGCTCGCGCAGTGGCACGATGTCGGACTTCGGTACGGGCTTCGGACTGTGCCTCACCTCGATCACGTTGCCGTTGTCGAAATCCACTATGGTGGAGCCGGTCTTGCTGTTGGCTTTGAAGTCGAACGAGAAAGCGGCCGGCTTCGGCACGTGGTTGGAGATGAGGCCGAAGGCGCGGGTCTCGCCGATCCAGGTGAAGGCCCCGAGCAGCAGGGTGAGGCGCGCGTTACCGGTGAGGGTATAGCTCTGCTCCTCCGTCTGCGCCTGAAACTCGAAGGTGCCGACGTTGAAGCCGTTGAAGTTCACCTCGTAGGACGCGCGCACGACGGCGGGCCACTCGGCCGCCTGGGCAAGATCGGCGCCGCCCCCGCCCGCAGCAAACGCTAGAAGACCCGCGACAATCGGCACTACGCGCTTCATGCGGCAGCCTTTACACGCCCTCGGCGACGCAGTGCAATCGCCAGCATTCCGGTGGGTACGAGCGGGGTTTGCGTCGATTCTGTGTCTAGAGCTTGTTGTTTCAGAACCGGTAAACAATACCGCAATCGGCCGCCCTGACCAGCACAAAGCCCGGCGCTGAGCCCCAGCACGAAGCCCCAGCACAAAGCCTTGACGCGCCGCCCTTCTTGTATAGAACGGCCTGCAGCGAAATCCCCACCGATATCGGCGCGCCCAAAGCGCGCACTTCCCGAGGACGCCAATGACACGCCGTTGCGAGCTGACCGGCAAGGGCCCCATGTCGGGCCAGCTGCGCAGCCACGCCGAGAACAAGACCAAGCGGACGTTCCGGCCGAATCTCGTGGACGTAACCCTCATCAGCGATACCCTGCAGCGCCGCGTGCGGCTGCGGGTCAGCGCCAACGCGCTGAAGTCGGTGGAGCGCAGCGGCGGTCTCGACGCCTTCCTCATGAAGGCCAAGGACGACGTGCTGTCCGAGCGCTGCCAGAAGCTCAAGCGCCAGGTGCGCAAGGCCCAGGCCGAGCCGGTCGCGTAACCGCGTAGCTTCGGTCAAGCCCGGCGCAAGCCGGGCGCCGACCCAACACCCGCGTTGGGTCTCGCTGCGCTCGACCAACCTACGACGTCATGACAGCAGCGTGAACTGCAGGAATACCGTGCGCTGCAGGAAGTGGTTGAAGTTGTCGTCGGAGATCAGCGACACCACCGTCTCGCCGCGCGCGCCGCGGTGCACGGCGATGCCCTCCATGTTGTCGATCTCATAGCTCTGGTCGGCCTCGAAGACGAGGTGGCCGTCAAGGCGGGCGCCGGGCCTGGTTTCCTCTGCCGCCAAGCGCCGGATGCGCATCTTCACGCCCTCGCTCCAGCGGAAATAGCGTTCCAGCACTACGAGCCCGCCGTCCGGCAGCGCGGCCGCATCTGTAATGTTGAAGCCGTCGATGTCGCGCAGCTGCAGGCGCTGCGGCGTTCCCCCCACCCAGATCCAGCCCGTGTGGTAGCCGCTGCCCCTGGTGTAGCGCTCCGCGAACGCGACCACCGAGCCCTTGAGCGGCCCCGCCTGGATCACCGTTATCGCCTCCAGCCCCTGGTTGGCCGGCATGCGGCCTGCCTCCGGCGGCAGCCGCAGGTTGTCGGTAGGCGCCAGCACGTCGCCATCGCGGATCGGGAAGCGCCCGATGCGGTGCTTGCGCTCGAAGCCGATGAGCAGCGTGCCGCGGTCGAACGAGCCGTCGAGCAGCGCCACCGACTCGGCATCCTGGTCGGCCTTGTCGCGCAGCGGCCGGCCGCCGAGGCCCAGGAGCGGGCCGATGGTGGCGCGCACCAGCGCCGCTGGCGCATTGTCGGCGTACTCCACGCCGGCGGTGAGCCACGCGCCCTCGTCGGAGATCGCCAGCAGCCGCCTGCCGGAGGCGTCCGTCACCAGGCCCGACCACCCGCCGAAGTGCTCGGCCGGCGAGGTCAGCACCAGGCCGCCGCGGTACTCCAGGCCGCCGAAGCGCTTGGTGTCCACGCCCGACCGGAAGAACGGCAGCGGCTTGGCCTTGATCTCGATCGTCTGCGGCTCGGCGAGAACGCTCGGTCCCTTTTCGTCCGCCGCGCCGAGGGGGGCCGCACACGCGCTGGCAGCAAGGCCACCAAGGAGCGTGCGGCGCGTCAGCGCGCCGCGCATCGAGCTGGTCATGGTTGTGAGGGATCCTGCTGTTCCGTGGCAATGTAGCGGCGAATTGTCAACGCAACGTAGCCGGCAGTTGAGGGCAAAGCCGCGCTTGGTGCGGGCTTCCCTCAGTGCAGCTTGCGGCGCGGGATGCGGACGCTGCGCTCCTGGGCCTCCGGGACGTCCTCGGCGAACAGCTCGCACAGCTTGTCGGTCATGGCGCCGGCCAGCTCGGCGGGGTCGGTGATGGTCACCGCGCGCCGATAGTAGCGCGTCACGTCGTGGCCGATGCCGATGGCGATCAGCTCCACGGGCGAGCGCGTCTCGATCTCCTCGATCACCTGCCGCAGGTGCATCTCCAGATAGTTGCCCGTGTTCACCGACAGCGTTGAATCATCGACCGGCGCGCCGTCCGAGATCATCATCAGGATGCGCCGCCGCTCGGGCCGCGCCTGCAGCCGGCGATGCGCCCACGCCAGCGCCTCGCCGTCGATGTTCTCCTTGAGCAGCCCCTCGCGCATCATCAGGGCGAGCGAGCGCTTGGCGCGCCGCCACGGCGCATCCGCCGACTTGTAGACGATGTGGCGCAAGTCGTTGAGGCGGCCGGGATTGGCGGGCTTGCCGGCCGCCAGCCATGCCTCGCGCGCCTGTCCCCCCTTCCAGGCCTTGGTGGTGAAGCCCAGGATCTCCACCTTCACGCCGCACCGCTCCAGGGTGCGGGCGAGGATATCGGCGCAGCACGCGGCCACCATGATCGGCCGTCCGCGCATGGAGCCGGAGTTGTCGAGCAGCAGCGTCACGATGGTGTCCTTGAAGGTGGCGTCGCGCTCCTGCTTGAAGGAGAGCGCGTGCAGCGGGTCGATCACCACGCGCGTCAGCCGCGCCGTGTCGAGAATGCCCTCCTCGAGGTCGAAGTCCCACGCCCGGCTCTGCTGCGCCATCAGCTTGCGCTGGAGCTTGTTGGCGAGGCGGCCCACCGCTCCCTGCAGGTGCCGCAGTTCCTTGTCGAGGAACGACCTCAGCCGCTCCAGCTCGTCGGGCGTCGACAGGTTCTCCGCCGCGATCTCCTCGTCGTGCGCCCGGCTGTAGACCTTGTAGCCGAAGGCCTCGGGGCTATCGAGGACGTTGAAGTTGGGCCGGCGCTGGCGCGCGTCCGTCACCTCCTCGAAGTCGGCGTCGGCGTCCTGCTGGTCGATGTCGGCCTCCTGGGGCGACTCGACCGGCTCGCCCTCCTCGCCCTCGCCCTTCTGGTCCTCGCTGGCCTCCTGCTCCTGGGCGTCCTGGCCCTCCTGCGCCTCCTCGCCCTGCTGGTCGCCCTGGTCGGGCTTGTCCTGCTCCTCGCCC
Source organism: Hyphomicrobiaceae bacterium (assembly GCA_036555805.1). Lineage (GTDB taxonomy): Bacteria > Pseudomonadota > Alphaproteobacteria > Rhizobiales > Hyphomicrobiaceae > AWTP1-13. The sequence continues at coordinate 4,203 of DATBKR010000201.1, forward strand.
TCCTCGCGCTCGCCCTCGGAGAGCTCGTCGGAGAGATCGAGCGTCTTCAGCACGTCGCGCATGACCTGACCGAACGCCGCCTGGTCCTCGGCGAACTGGCTGAGCCGGGAGAGCGTGCGCCCGGCCCGCTCCTCGATCCATGGCCGCCACAGGTCCACCATGGCCTTGGCCGTCTTCGGCGGCGCGGCGCCGGTGAGCTGCTCGCGCACGATCAGCGCCAGCGCGTCCTCCAGCGGCGCATCCGCTCGCTCGCTCACCTCTGCATAGCGGCCGTGTCCGTACTGGTCCTCGACGCGCGCGGCGAGGTTCGCCGCCATGCCCGGCATGCGTTTGGCGCCCAGCGCCTCGATGCGCGCCCGCTCCACCGCTTCGAACACCGCCTTGGCCGGGCCCGACCGCGGCGCCAGCCGCGAGTGCAGCTTGGCGTCGTGGCACGCGGCGGTGAGTGCGAGGCTGTCGGCCCAGCCGCGCACCACCGCGATCTCCCTGGGCGAGGGCAGCCGCGACGGCTCCGGCAGCTGCACCGTCTTGCCGTCCAGCTCCGGCTTGCCGGGCGCGTAGTTCACCTGGATCTCGCCGTCGCCGGCAATGGCGCGCACGGCGAGCCCCAGCACCCGCTTGAAGGGCTCCGCCGGGCTCTCCTTGTGCTTTGTCGCCATCGTTCACTGTAGGTTGGGTCAAGCGAAGCGCAGACCCAACAAACGCAAGGTTTCACGATTCGCCATCACGGGTGTTGGGTCTCGCTGCCGCTCGACCCAACCTACGCATCACGACAGCGCCACGTTAGCCGCGCTCTCGGGCAGCTCCTCTCCGAAGCAGCGCTGGTAGAACTCGGCCACGAGCGGACGCTCCAGCTCGTCGCACTTGTTGACGAACGTCAGCCGGAAGGCAAAGCCGAGGTCGTTGAAGATCTCGGCGTTCTCGGCCCAGGTGAGCACCGTGCGCGGGCTCATCACCGTGGAGAGATCGCCGTTGATGAAGGCCGAGCGGGTCAGGTCGGCCACCCGCACCATGTTCGACACGATCTTGCGCTTGGCGTCGCTCTTACCGAAGCTCTTGGCCTTGGCCAGCACGATGCGTGTCTCCTCGTCGTGGGGCAGGTAGTTGAGCGTCGCCACGATCGACCAGCGGTCCATCTGGCCCTGGTTGAGCTGCTGCGTGCCGTGATAGAGCCCCGACGTGTCGCCGAGGCCCACCGTGTTGGTGGTAGAGAACAACCGGAAGGCCGGATGCGGCCGGATCACCTTGGACTGGTCGAGCAAGGTCAGCCGGCCCGACTGCTCCAGCACGCGCTGGATCACGAACATCACGTCCGGGCGGCCGGCGTCGTACTCGTCGAAGCACAGCGCGGTGTTGGACTGCAGGCAGTAGGGCAGCATGCCCTCCTTGAACTCGGTCACCTGCTTGCCGTCCCTGAGGACGATGGCGTCCTTGCCGATCAGGTCGATGCGGCTCACGTGGCTGTCCAGGTTGATGCGCACGCACGGCCAGTTGAGCCGCGCGGCCACCTGCTCGACGTGGGTGGACTTGCCGGTGCCGTGGTAGCCCTGGATCATCACGCGCCGGTTGAACTTGAACCCGGCCAGGATCGCCAGCGTCACCTCGCGGTTGAAGACGTAGTCCGGGTCCACGTCGGGCACGTGGTCGGTGGGCTTCGAGTAGGCGGGCACCTCGAGGTCGGCGTCGATGGCGAAGAGCTGGCGCACGGACACCTTCATGTCCGGCATGCCGGGCACCCCGGCTTGGGCTTGGGCGGGCATATCCTTCATGTCCAGGGGTTGCTGCCGGCGCCAGCCACAGCCGCTGCGCCGGATCGGCCTAGGAGAGTTCCATCGTCGCTGGAGCGGGCCCCGCGCATCGGTCTCAGACGAGGCCCGCCTGCTTCAGATAGTTATAGGCTTGGATGATTTCCCGCAACTTGTTCTCGGACCGTTTGTCGCCCCCGTTGGCGTCCGGGTGGTGGCGTTTCACCAGCTCCTTGAAACGATGCTTGATCTGGTCGCGCTGGGCGCCCTCGGCGAGCCCCAGCGCTTCCAGCGACTTGCGCTCCAGGGGCTTCAGCCGACGGACCGGCGCCGCCTTGTCGCGTCCGACCCGCCCGCCGAGAAACGCGTGCGGGTCCACGAACGGCCTGTCGAAGCCGGCCGTTTTCTGGGCACCGCGGATGTCGGCGCCGGTGCCCGTTTTCCAGGTCGGCCGGTGCCCGATCACGGCATCCTTCTGAAAGGCCTCGACTTGCGCCGTGCTCCAGCCCTCAAAGTAGTTGTAGGAGGCGTTGAATTGCCGCACGTGATCGAGGCAGAAGAGGTAATACTTGCCCTCCTGCCCGCGTCCCACGGGCGCCTTGTAGAGACCCACGCTCTGGCAGCCCTTCCACTGACACGTCGGCCCTGCCGCCGGCGCTGGCGCTTCGCCCGCGGGCTTGGCGCGCAGCGAGTCGAAGTGCTTTGAATCGAGTTTCATCGCGAGGTTGAGTATGGGCGCTGGCCAGTCGGGGCACAAGGTTCTAACAGACCCCGCGGCCCGGTCTGTTGCGCACCTGCTATAACGCGGTGCAGACTTGACGCGCGCAGCGGCAAGGCGGCGACGGGACGGGCCCGGCGCCGCGCTGCGCGATGAGCGGAGGAGGCATGCCGATGTCGGTTCAGGCGACCATTCGCCAG
>DATBKR010000202.1:0-4493 GCA_036555805.1 Hyphomicrobiaceae bacterium
CGCCGTCAAGGACGGCTACGCCGGCACCATCCGCACGCTCACCATGAGCGTCCGGGTGCGCCTGATCGCCAACGACCGCAAGGACGCCGACGGCGCCCCCGACTTCCGCATTGTTGTGGGCATGACTGAGATCGGCGCCGCCTGGCGCAGGACAAGGAAGGGCTCGGAGGAGACCTACCTCAGCGTCAAGATCGACGACCCTGCCTTGCCGCAACCGATCTGGGGCGCCCTCTTCGAAGGCACCGACGACGTGCCGGCGCGCCTCGTCTGGCGGCGCGACCGGAGAGACGACGGCTGAAGCTCGCAGAAGTCGTCCACTCTCAGGAGCTGAAGCCGCAACCGATCCACAACCCGGGCCCGCAGTGCGAGCAGCGCTGCGGGAACGGACCCCTGTTGCCCGGATGGACCCCATGTCGCGTGTGCGTCCCGTCGTCTGCGTGCTGCTGCCCTTCGCAGCCGGCTACTACCTGTCCTACCTGTTCCGCTCCATCAACGCCCTGATTGCCGGCGACCTCACCGCCGAGTTGGGGCTCGGGGCGGCGGACATCGGCCTGCTCACGTCGGTCTACTTCCTGGTGTTCGCCGCCGTCGTGCTTCCCTGCGGCGCGCTTCTCGACCGCTACGGACCGCGCCTTATCGACAGCGCCCTACTGCTGCTCGCCGCCGCCGGATCTCTCCTGTTCGCCGTTGCCGATGGCGTCGCGACGCTCCTTGTCGGCCGCGCGCTCATCGGCCTCGGCGTGGCGGTCGGCCTGATGGCCGGCCTCAAGGCCATCGTCCTGTGGTTCCCGCCCGACCGCGTCGCCCTCGCCAACGGCTGCTACATCATGCTGGGCGCCCTCGGCGCCCTGTCCGCGACAGGACCGGCCGAGGCGGTCGTTCACGCCCTCGGCTGGCGCGGGCTGTTCGCCGCTCTTGCCGTCGCCTCCGCGGCCGTGGCGCTGCTCATCCTTCTCGTCGTGCCGGAGCGGAAGCCGACGCATCCGGCCGCTGCCTCACCGAGTATCGGTTTCCGCGCCATCTACCTCGACCCGCGCTTCCTGCGCATCGCCCCCCTGGCAGCCCTGGGCGTCGGCACGTCCTTCTCGCTGCAGGGCCTGTGGACTGCGCCCTGGCTCACGGACGTTGCGGGGCTCGACCGCTCCGCCGTCGTCGGACACCTGACCCTGATGGCGACCGCGCTCGCCGCGAGCGCCCTTCTCCTGGGAGCCGCCGCCGAGTGGCTGCGCCGTGCCGGCATCCCGACCGAGCTGTTCCTTGCCAGCACGATGGCCCTGTCGATGACCGCCCAGCTCGCCTTGCTCCTCGGTCTGTCGGTCTCCTCCTATTTGCTCTTCTCGATCGTCGCCGCCGCCGGAGCATCCACCGTCTTGAGCTTCGCAGTCTTGGCCCAGTACTTCCCCAAGGAGGTGTCGGGCCGCGCCAACGCCGCCCTCGGCGTCCTCAACATGGGCACGGCGTTCGGCCTGCAGTGCCTCTCGGGCTTCATCGTCGCCCTGTGGCCGGCCGACGGCGGACACTACCCGGCCGAGGCGCATGAGGCCGCCATGGCCGCCGGCCTCGGCCTGCAACTGATCGCGCTTGGTGTGTTCTGTGCGCCCAGGCGCCGCCTGACGCCCCCTCCGATGGCCCACGCTGTCGCCAGGGCGATGAGTTTCAGCCAACCGCCATTGCCGATCGTTCGGCCGGTCTACGCATCATGGACATACCAGGCTGAACTCGCACGGCGCCAAAGAACTGCTTGGGCGTTTGCCGCCGCTGCCTCAGCGGCTCTGTGCGTGGGTCTCGCTGCCACCCTGTTGATCACGGTCAGCCGACCGGCGGTTGCGTTCCATCTCATCGAGCTATCCCGGCCAAGCGGACTCTCGAATTGATGTGGAGCCGAGAAGAGATAGAGTGAACGCACCACGTCACCACCGATCGAGACTGAGCGGCGAGGGCTGCCGGAATTGGTGGGCTCCGCGCGAGTTCGCCGCCATCCCCACCGCCGCGATCGATCCGCCCCACCGTGCGGCGTCTCCTGCGGTCCCCGCGCTTATGGGTCCGGGTCCCCGGCCAATTCTCACCTAAAGGCCGTCGCCACGACATTGGCACGATCCAGGACGACGCCTACCGCCCGAGACGTTGACGCGGCGCTGTCGAGCTTCACCCCCGCGTCACCCTAATCTCGGAGGGGGCGAAACATGTTACCGAAGACGGGCAAGAGATTGCCAAGGAGAGGGGCGAGACGACCCGAAATGCAGCACCTTGCCGTCGAGATCGGTAAGGCGCTACGGGCCGAGCTTCGCGGAACGCATCGGACAGTGAAGACGATCGTGCGCTGAACTGCGCCAGCGAACGGACGATCGAGAACTGGCTCGATCGCACGCGAGCGCGCGCTTTCAGAAGGAGCACCGCAGGCGGCCGAGCGAAGTCCGCTCCGGCAATGCGACCTGCGGCCTTCCTTGCGGTTCCTCCGACCTCCTTCCATTGCCCTCCTTTCCCCATTGCCTCGGGCCCGGCGGGGTTCACGATGCTATCCGCCCAGGGGCACGCCGGCGTGGCCGGCGGTTGCCTATTGCCAAAGCCAAGGGGTGCCCGTGCGTTCGCGTTCTCGCCGGCAGCGCGCGCCGGCCGAAGCGCCGGCTCTGCGGACGGCCGAAGCGCCGGCTCTGCGGACGGCCGACGCTCCCGGCCGGAGGACGTTCGCGCCGAGGGCGGCGCCCCCTCCCTTGATCGAGCGCATCGAGCGCGCGCTGGTGCTGGCTGCCTACGTCGTCGTCAAGCACGGGCCGGTCTACGCGCCGCTGCTTAAGCGCCTTGAAAAGGAGCTTCGGGCAGCCCGCCGCAATGACCCGACCGAGCGCGCCAGGCGCATCCTCAAGGACTACGAGGGCGATCGCGCTCCGACCCGGCGCGGAGCGCGGTCCGGTCGCCGTCTGCCAAGACCGCGGTCGCGACGTCCGGCACGCCGGCGCAAGCCCGGGCATCGGCGGAAGAAGCCCGCTTAGCCAGCCTCCAAGGAGGCCAGCCTCCAAGGAGCTCGAGCCTACACCGTCCTGGGCGCGCGGAATGCGATGCGCCTGAGCCACTTGCGCTTGAGCTCCAGCGTGGGCCCCTTGCCGTAGCGCGGGCGCTGCCACTTGTGGCCCATGAGCGACGCCACAACCTTCTCGGGCGCCTCCACTGCCGTCAGCCGGTCCTCGAAGGTGTGCCGCAGCGAGTAGAACGACTGGCCGGGCTCGGGACGCAGCCCCCTGGCTTCGAACGCCTTGTTCACCAGCGCCGAGAGCGAGTCCGCCTTGTCGCGGTAGCGCGGGAACCCGTCTGGATGCTTGCGCATGACCTTCAGCGCCACGCCCACCAGGGGAATGTCCCGCCGCGAGTCGTCCGTCTTCATCTGCCGGCCGTCCGGACGCACCTGCACGTGCGGGATGTCATGCGCGAGCTGGATCGTGGCTCGGTCGAGGTTGCACGCTTCTGACGGCCGCAGCCCGGTCTCGGCCACCAGATAGACGATGGCGCGTGCCTCGGCATTGAGGTCCGCGAACTGGCCGTCGGCGAGGATCCGGTCCTGCACGAAGCGGGGATCGAAGGCGACACGCTGCCTGTCCTTGCCGCCCGCAAGACGCGCCTTGGCAAAGATGTTCGGCAGACCGTACTGATTGACATCGTTGATGGCGCCGAACATCCCGGCCACGTGGCCGATGATCTTGTTGGCCGTATCGATCGCGATCTCGCCGGCCACGACACGATCCTGCAGGCGCTGCCGGAAGGACAGGACGTCGGTGCGCGACAGCGTCGACATCGGCCGATCGCCTCCGACCGCCTCGACGAACGTGGCAAGCGCCGTCTCCTTCGGCGTGCGCCACCTCTTCCTCTGGCGCTCTGACTTGCCGACCAGGGCCGCCTCGCAGAGACGCTCCAACTCGTCCATCATCTGCGACAGCATGACAGGGGGCACGTCCTCCCCGCCCAGGACGGCGGAGACCTCGACGGGCTTCTCGATGTCCTCGCCGTCCAGCCGCTCGAAGCGCTCGACGATCCGCTCCACCGGCGACGCCGCCAGCCCGGCTACGGGGGTATAGGGCACGCCGATCCTGCGCGCCGCATCGAGCGAGCGCTTGTAGCGGGCCGCGGCATCCAGGTCCCGTCCCACGCGCTTCTCGTGCCAGTAGCGCTCCAGGCCCTCGTCGAGCTTCTGCACCGCGGCGCCGGCCACCAGCGCGCGGGGATCGTCGGCGACCCGGATGCCGGTGCTCAGCATGACCGGGTTGCGTGCGTCGTAGGCGGAGAATGCGCGCGGAACGCGGCGCACGAGATACCAATAGCCGTACCGCTTGTGCGGTCGGGCACGCTCGTGGCGAGGGGCCATGGCAGCCTCCCAAGGCAATCCATTGTTGGATGGATTGTTGGATAGGAAAGCGGCCAAAATCGGGGCACCGACGCCGAGGACGCCGAATTATTGAGCCAAATCAAGCGCCTGATTGTTGGGAAGTGGTGGAGCCGAGGGG
>DATBKR010000203.1:0-5511 GCA_036555805.1 Hyphomicrobiaceae bacterium
CCCAGCACCTCCCTGGCGTAGCCGTCGGCGATGATCAGCAGGTCGCGGTGGAAGTGCATGGTGCCCTTGGGCTCGCCGGTGGTGCCGGAGGTAAAACCCAGCAGGGCCACGTCCTCGCGCCCGGTCCTCACGGCGTCGAACCTGACGGGCTTGTCGAGCGCCGTCCGGTCCAGTTCGGCATCGTGGTTGGCGGTGCCGTCGAAGTTGACCACCTGCTTCAGGAAGCGGCTGTCCTTGGCGCAGGCCACCAGCTCGTCGGCGATGCGGCTGTCGCTGAGCGCGAGCGACACCTGCGCCTTGTCCACGATCTTGGCCAGCTCCCCCGCGCGCAGGAGCGGCATGGTGTTGACGGCGACGGCGCCGGCCTTGGTGACCGCCAGCCACGCCGCCACCATGGCCGGGTTGTTGCCGGACCTCACAAGCACGCGGTTGCCCGGCTTCACGCCGAAGTCCTCCACCAGCGCGTGCGCCAGCCGGTTCGACCAGTCGGTCAGCTCCTTGTAGGTACGGCGGCGGCCGTTGCCGATCAGCGCCGTGCGGTCGCCGAAACCCCTCTCGACCATGCGGTCGGTCAACTCCACCGCGGCGTTGAGGTACTCGGGATGCTGGAACTCCGGCCTGTCCAGCAGCAGGTCGGGCCACTGCTCCGCAGGCGGCAGGTTGTCGCGAGCGAAGGTATCGACGTGGGCGGATGGCCCGAGTGCGGCCGCGCCCTTCGGGGCGACACGGCGCGGGCTGCCACGGCTGGCGCTACCACGTGCAAATATTCCGGCGAACATTATGGCCTCCACACAGCCGCGGAATGAGGCCGCGTTACCGGCGTACACCTCATCCCAATTTCGTCATCCCGGCGCCGCTTGTGAGCGAAGCGACCAAGCGGGACCAGACCGGGACCCAGACACTTGAACACTTGCTCTTGCTTCGGATGATCGAGTATGCGTCGCACGTAAGTCACGAGCGAGGGCTTGCTCGAAAGTGCATGGGTCCCGGCCTGGTCCCGCTCGTGTCCTTCAGACACTCGCGGCGCCGGGATGACGATGGAGCGGGTTGTGGGCTGCTCGCCCACTTTCAGCACCGCCGAGTGCACGCCTAGTCTCCCGCAAATTCCGGTTTGCGTTTCGCCGCGAACGCCTCGTGGGCGCGGCGGAAGTCGCGAGTCTGCATGCAGATGGCTTGCGCCTGGGCCTCGGCCTCGATAGCCTGGTCGAGGCTCATCGACCATTCCTGGTTCAGCATGGTCTTGGTCATCATGTGAGCGAAGGTTGGCCCGGCAGCGAGCGACCTGGCCAGCGCAACGGCCTCGGTTTCCAGTGCGTCGGGCGCCACCAGCCGGTTGAAGAAGCCCCAGCGCTCGCCTTCCTCCGCCGACATGGTGCGCCCCGTGAAGAGCAGCTCCGCCGCCCGCCCCTGGCCGATGACGCGCGGCAGCATGGCGCACGCGCCCATGTCGCAGCCGGCGAGGCCGACGCGGGTGAACAGGAACGCGGTCTTGGCAGCGGGCGTGCCGAGGCGCACGTCGGCGTAGAGCGCGATCATCGCGCCGGCGCCCACGCACACGCCGTCCACCGCGGCGATGACGGGCTGCGGCGCGGCCTTCATGGCCTTCACCAGGTCGCCGGTCATGCGCGTGAAGGCCAGCAGACCCTGCATGTCGCGGTCGAGCAGCGGTCCGATGATGTCGTGCACGTCGCCGCCCGAGCAGAAGTTGCCGCCGCTGGAGGCAATCACGACCGCCTTCACCTGCCCGGCCGCCGGCAGCGCGCGGAAGGTGTCGCGCAGCTCGGCGTAGGACTCGAAGGTGAGCGGGTTCTTGCGCTCGGGCCGGGCGAGCGAGATGACGGCAACGCCATCGTCGAGGCGCCAGTTGAAGTGGCGGGGCGAGAACGGCGGGTCGCTGCTCATCGGCTTCGCCCTCCCAGGCGCGCTTCCTTCCGCACCGTGTCGAGCAGCCCGATCATGGTCTCGCTCTGCTCGTCGCTGAGGGTGGAGAGGATCTCGTTGACCCAGCGCTCATGCGCCCCGGCCATGGTCTCGAAGAGCCGCACGCCCTTGCGGGTAAGCCGCACGAACGTGGCGCGCCGGTCGTCCCGGTTGGCGACACGCACCACCAGGCCCTCGGCGACGAGGCGGTTGACGAGCCCGGTGACGTTGCCGTTGGACACCATGAGGAAGCGCGAGACCTCTGTCATGGTCATGCCGGCCTCGCGGCGCGCCAGGGCCGCCATGACGTCGAACTTGGGCAGCGTGACGCCGAATTCGTGCGCAAGGCGCCGCCGCAGCTCGGCCTCGATGGGCCGCACGGCCCTGAGCAGGCGCACCCACAGCCTGAGTCTCAGCAGCCCGGACACCTCGGACGTTGGCTGCGGCTCGATGCTCATACCTCTCCTCCCGAAACGGAGATCGCTTGCCCCGTGACGGCCTGGGCGGCCGGGGTGCACAGCCACAGCACGGCGTCGGCCACCTCCGCCGGTTTCACGAAGCGGCCCTGCGGGTTGAGCCGCTGCAACCGGGCCTCCGCCTCGCCGCGCGCGCGGCCCGTCTTGGCCGCGATGTTGGCGAGGGAGGCCTCCAGGAGCGGCGTCTCCGTGAAGCCGGGGCAGACGGCGTTCGCCGTCACGCCGGTTGGTGCCAGCTCGGCCGCCAGCGCACGCGCCAGACCCACCACACCGTGCTTGGCGGCGCAGTAGGCGGCCACGTACGGGTAGCCCTTCAGGCCGGCCGTCGAGGCGACGAATACGATCCGGCTTGCGTGGGCGTCCTTGCGGATGAGATCGGCGAGGGCGACCTTCACGGTGAGAAACGCCCCGGTGAGGTTGACATCGAGCATACGCTGCCAGTGCGCCAAATCGAGCCTGCCGACCGGCGCGCTCTCCGCCGCCCCCGCGTTCGCCACCAGGATGTCGATGGGCCCATGCGCGCGCCGCGCCGCCTCCACCATTGCGGCGGTGTCCTCCTCGCGCGTCACGTCGGCGACGATGGCGCAGGCGCGACCGAGGTTGGCCGCCACCTCCTCCAACGGCGCCGCGCGGCGTCCGGCCACCGACACCGCGGCGCCGGCCGCGGACAGGGCGACCGCGATGGCCGCACCGATGCCCGTCCCGCCGCCCGTGATCAGCGCGTGCCGGCCTTCGAGCGCCCTCGGCATCACACCCGCTCCGTTCCGGTGTCGGCGCGCGCGGCCAACCGGTAGAGCTGGTCGCGGCCGGCGAGGTAGGGTTTGGGCCATGTCACGCCCGTGTAGCCGGCACGGGCGGCGGCGTGCAGCGTCCAGTAGGGGTCGGCGAGGTGCGGGCGCGCCAGGCAGACGAGGTCCGCCCGCCCCGCCATCAGGATCGAGTTGACGTGGTCCGCTTCGGTGACGTTGCCGACTGCCATGGTGGCGATGCCCGCTTCGTTGCGGATGCGATCGGAGAACGGCGTCTGGAACATGCGGCCGTACACCGGTCGCGCTTCGATGGAGGTCTGACCGGCCGACACGTCGATGATGTCCACGCCCTCCCGCTTCAGCAGGCGCGCGATCGCGACGGCGTCGGCCGGCGTGATGCCATGGCTGCCCACCCAGTCGTTGGCCGAGATGCGCACCGAGATCGGCTTCTCTGCGGGCCAGACCGCTCGCATCGCGCGGTAGACCTCCAGCGGAAAGCGCATGCGGTTCGCCAGCGACCCGCCATAGTCGTCGCTGCGATGGTTGGTGAGCGGCGTGATGAAAGCCGACAGGAGGTAACCGTGCGCCCAATGCAGCTCCAGCATGTCGAAGTCGGCGCGCTCGGCCATTTCCGCTGCCGCCACGTACTGGTCGCGCACCCGCTCCATGTCGGCGCGCGTCATGGCGCGCGGCACCTGGTTGCGCGGCGACCATGGGATCGGCGAGGGGGCCATCGCCTCCCAGTTGCCCGCCGGCAGCGGCGCGTCCATCTCCTCCCAGCCGAGCTGCGTGGAGCCCTTCGGCCCCGAGTGCCCGAGCTGCATGGCGATCCTGGCGTCGGTCTCGGCGTGCACGAAGTCGACGATGCGCGTCCAGGCCGCCTCGTGCTCCTGCGCGTACATGCCCGTGCAGCCTGGCGTGATGCGGCCCTCCGGCGACACGCACGTCATCTCCGTGACGACAAGGCCCGCACCGCCCTTGGCGCGCTCGGCGAGGTGCACGAGGTGCCACTCGGTGGGCGTGCCGTCCACCGCCTTGTATTGCGCCATCGGCGAGACCACGACCCGGTTCTTGAGATGTATTTCCCGCAAGCGGAACGGTGTGAACATCGGCGGACGCGCGGCGTTGGGCTTGTGGCCCGTCGCCCGCTCGTCGAACCACATCTCCGCACCTTCGAGCCACGTCCTGTCGCGCTGGCGCAGGTTCTCGTGAGAAATGCGCTGCGAGCGCGTCAGCAGTGAATAGTTGAATTGCACGGGGTGGAGCCCGAAATAGCGCTCCATCTCCTCGAACCACTCCGTGGAGTTGCGCGCCGCGCTCTGCAGGCGCAGCACCTGGGTGCGCCGGTCCTCCTCGTAGCGCCGGAACGCCGCCGCCATGCTCGGCTCGGCATGCAGGTAGTCGGCAAGCGCGATGGCGCTTTCCAGGGCGAGCTTGGTGCCCGAGCCCACCGAGAAATGCGCGGTCGCAGCCGCATCGCCCATCAGCACGACGTTCTCGTGGCTCCAGGCCGCGCACAGCACGCGGTTGAAGTTGAGCCAGGCCGACCCGCGCAGATGCCGCGCATTGGTCATCAGGCGGTTGCCGCCGAGATACCTGGCGAAGATCGCCTCGCATGCCGCAAGCGTCTCCTCCTGGCTCATGGCATCGAAGCCGAAGTTGCGCCAGGTCGGCTCGGAGCACTCGACGATGAAGGTCGCAGTCTCCGGATCGAACTGATAGGCGTGCGCCCAGATCCAGCCCTTGGGTGTTTCCTCGAAGATGAAAGTGAAGGCGTCGTCGAACTTCTGGTGCGTGCCGAGCCAGATGTACTTGGTGTGCCGTACGTCGATGTCGGGCTTGAACACGTTCGCCTGCGCGGCGCGGACCGTGGAGTTGGCGCCGTCCGCGGCCACTATCAGGTCGCAGCCGCGATAGGGCGCAATCCCGTCGATCTCGGTCTCGAACTGCAGCTCCACGCCCAGCGCCCGCGCCCGGTCCTGCAGGATGTTGAGGAGGGTCTTGCGCCCGATGCCGCAGAAGCCGTGGCCGGACGAGCGCGTGACGGTGCCGCGGTAATGGGTGGCGATATCGTCCCAGTAGACGAAGTTGCGCGCGATCTGCCCGGCGCTTACGGGGTCGGCGGCCCTCAGGTTGGCCAGCGTCTCGTCGGACAGCACCACGCCCCAGCCGAAAGTGTCGTAGGGACGGTTGCGCTCCACCACCACGATCTCGTGGGCGGCATCGCGCAGCTTCATGGCGATGGCGAAAAAGAGCCCGGCGGGTCCGCCGCCAAGACAGGCAACGCGCAACGATGCCTCCGGTGCGTTGGACTTCGGCTCCCACACTGCCCTGGTCGCCAATATATTTCAAGTATAAACTAATTG
>DATBKR010000204.1:0-7689 GCA_036555805.1 Hyphomicrobiaceae bacterium
CGTTGGTGTTCCGCGGCGACGCGCACGCTGTAGCGAATCGATTCATAGCACGATTATCCGACTTTAAGTAGTCCGACTCGTTAGGGGATGTCTGACATCACCTCCGCAACCGTCCCCATCACCAGTCCGTAATGCCCGCTTCCGCCTTGGCGGCGAACCACCGCTGCACGGCGCGGCCGGCGTCGTCGTAGTCCTGCAGCTTGACGATGGCGCCCGTCAGCCTGGCGATCGCCATGGCGTGCTCCTCGTCGAGGAGGATGGTCGAGCCGAGCACCAGCCCAGCGGCGCGCAGCAGCACCTCGGGATCGTCGTAGCCGCAGGCGTACCCCTCCAAGGCGGCGTCGAAGTCGATCGCGCCCTGGGTCTCGCGCTGGGAGGGGTGGTGGGTCGCGGTCATCTAGGCAGGCCCCTGGGGAGCATTGGCCTGGGCGCCGATGGCCTGCAGGAGGCGCTGCTTGAACGCCCGCATCGCCGGCGTGTCGAAGGGCGAGGCGGGCATTACCATCCGCGCACCTCCGCGGTGGCACCCCCCAGGGCGGCGTGCGGGCCAGGCGCTGCGGGGCCTGGTGGCCCCTGACTGCTGCGTCGCCGCCGACGGCGAGGCTCTCCGGCCTGCCGCTGTGGGGCCTCGCCTACCGCGGCCCCCGAGCGGCATGTCCTGCGCAGATCGGCCTCCATGTTGCGCTGACCTCGCCTCTTGTCGCTTGGGCTGTTCGGCAGCACGTACCGCAGTGCTCGGCCGTCCGCCGTCGTGCCGACCAGATGCGGGTGCTTCCCGCGCTGCTCGATCCGGGCATCGATGATGCCGAGATTGCGTGCGAAGGCGAGGATGTCACGGAGGTGTGGGCGTAGGCTCATGGCGTGGCGGGCCCCTCCTCGTTGGTGAGGGCCCGGCGTGCCTTCCCAAGGGCTGTCGCAGATGCCGCCGAAGCATCGCCCACTTCGGCAAAGCCGGACACGGCCTGCACTTTGGCGATGTCGATCACCCGCCCCCCTTTCAATTCGCCCGCTAAGGAGGCGATCCCCTCAGCTGCTCGGCGGAGTTCGGCGGCCGTGACATCATCTGCGCACGCTGGACAGAGCCAGAATCGTGGCACGGCGCTCTCGCCGTCAGGATCGCAAGGGTCGGCATACAAAGGCCGCATGTGGTCCCTGTCGCCGACTTCATCGCAGCGAATGCAACCTGGGCGTTCCATTGGTCGATCTCCCCTCACGTTGCAGATAGTCCGCTAATTCGCGGTATGGGCTCTACATCTTCCGATTGCATCCTTGTTGCATCAGCCCTCTCTCATTGGGCTCCCAGACCGCCAGCCCAGGCCGCCAACCAGGTCGCCAGCGAAACCCTTGTTTTTTCACCCAGGCCGCCCAGGTCGCCCAGGTCGCCAACTTTGCCGCCTTGGAGACCCTGATCGCCCATCCCGCCAACGCCATCAGTGCTGGCGGCCTGGGCGGTCTGGGCGGTCTGGGCGGTCTGGCGGCTCAACCCCAGGTCGTGCCACCAGCCAGGGCGCTCCGACGCCAGCCTGCCAGCGCTGACACCGTAGCCGGCGGCGTGCGCGCTGTAGGGTGCGCTCGCTGATGCCCGCCCCGCGCGCCGCCTTGCCGAGGTCCGTAGCCGCCCACCACCTGTCCTCCAGGTAGGTCTCCAGCCACTCTGCCGCCTCCTCCACAGCGGTGCGTCGCTCCTCGTCGTCGGCGCTCGGCGGGGGCGCCAACGCGCGGTCCGCGTCCATCATCACTGCCCCCTCCTCCCAGACGATGCGGGCCGTGGCGATGTCGTCCCGCACAGTGCACCCCTCGATGCGGTAGGCGAGGCCCCCGATGTCGGGGGCCAGATTCCCCTTGCCGCACACGAACAGCCGGCGGCCCGTGGGCTCTCCGTCCTCCCCGATCTCCGGCGTCGCGATCCAGCCGGCGCGGGCCTGGCCGATGAAGGCCACGGAGCCTGTGAAACGGAGGACGGCGCGGTCCGCGCTCGCCTTGCGGAAGTGGGTCAGGCCGAGCACCGCAAGACGCCGCCGCGCCGCCAGCTCGGCGAGGGGTGCGAGCACGCCGCGCACGGCCGCGTTGCGGTGACTGTCCGTGTCCCCCAGATAGCTGTCGATGACATCGACCGTGAGCAGCGAGGCGCCGCCGATCTGGTCCAGCAGCCGCTCCAGCTGCTCCAGGTCGCGGATGAGGGAGAACATGCGGCCGGCGCCGCTGTCGCGCACGGCTTCGATCACATGGCACTGCGCGAGGTCCGCGCCTGCCGCCATAAGGCGCGGCACGATGGTGTCGGCTGCGTCGTCCTCGGCCGAGAGGATCAGCACCTGGCCCCGCTCCGCCTCCGTGCCGTCGGCCCAGCGGCCGCCGGTGGACACGACGGCGGCCATGTACATCGAAATCAGCGTCTTCCCCTCGTTGGGGTGGCCCCCGAGGAGGGCCAGCTTGCCGCGGGGTATCCGGGCCGGCCATACCCACTCGACCGCGCGGGGCGAGATCTCCGAGGCCGCGCGGGCTACGATACCGTCGGCCGGCCCGGCCTTGCTGAGCGTCATGCGCTCCAGACTATCGAGCCGGCCGCGCGCCTCGACGAGCTGCGCGGCCGGCTCGAAGTCCACCGGGCTTTCGTAGGCCGCGTTCACCATGTCCTCGCCGATCAGGATCAGCTGCCGGCGCGTGGCAAGGTCGTAGATGGTGCGGCCGTAGTCGCGCACGTTGATGATAGTGGTGGCGTTGGCGGCGAGCTGGCCGAGGTATGCCGGCACGCTGAGGCCCGAGCCGATCGGCTCGGCGTTCTCGAAGAAGGTCTTGAGCGTGATCGGAGTCACCCGCCGGCCGGCGGCGATCTCCCTCATCGCCGTCTCGTAGATCTGCTGGTGTAGCGGATCGAAGAAATGGTGCGGCTCGAGGAAGCCCTGCACGCGATCGTGCGCCTCGTTGTTGACGAGGATGGCGCCAAGCAGCGCCTGCTCGACCTCCAGGTTGTGGGGGGCTGGCCGCATTCGATGTAGGGCGTCGGGCGCCCTCATCGGCGTCCACACCTCCCCCACCCCGCGGTGACCGCGGCCGTTGACCGGCGATTCCCGGCTCTCTATATGGGTCATGTCGGTGCGCCCCCTGAGCGCTCGATCTAGCCACCGCTGCGCCCTGCTCGGCGCGCGTGGCCCGGCATAAACGAAGGGCCCCGCGCCAAACGGGGCCCTTCGCTTTTCCTACGTCACCTGATCAGCTGCGGCCTCTGCCGGCTGCTCATCGCCCCGACTGCGCAACTCGCTCGTCGAGCGCACGCGCGCGCTCTTGCGGGTGCGCGCCCAGTCGTCGACGTCGGGGCGCCAGTAGATCGTGAGGCGCCCGCCATCCTTCTGGAACCGGGGCCCGGTGCCCTTCAAAGCAACATTCGCGAGGGCGGCGACCCCCATCGTGATGCCGTGCCGCTCCCGCAGATACATGCTCGTCTCTCGTCGGCTCAGCCACTGCGGCCAGACCCGACCGTCATCCAGTCCTGGGAGCACCTCGTCCATCGTCGTCGCCGCCTCTCGTATGTCGATGACGGCCGGCAGATAGCGGCTGATGCGCGTCGAAGGAAGGACAACAACTCGCGCGCCGGCGCGGGGTTTCTGTCCAGTCCCAAGTGGACGGAAACGCGCCCCATCCGGTGGTGTTTTTGTCCAGTCCAGAGTGCCGCCTCGATGGCACCGAGAACCGCCCAAACGCTTACGCGCCGCTTACAATCCGCCGACCACCGGGAGGGAAAACCAATCAGATAGCGCTCTTATGGCGCAGATTGGCTCCCTTCCTTGGGCAGGTCGGCGGGCGCCAGGTTGACGGTGATGTGCTTGAAGGGGAGGCCGAGACCGACGGCGTGCAGGGCGTTGCGCACGCGCTCGCGGCTCTCGGCCACGGCCTTGTCGGGCAGCCCGACGATGGCAAAGGCATGCTGGCCGCCGCTGATGCGGACCTGCACCTCCACCGGCTTGGCCTCGATGCCGACAAAGGCGACGGTGGAGATCTGGCCGTACATCGCTCCCCCAAGGCGCTGCCCACAAGCTTGCGGCGACAAGTCCTATTACGACGCGGGCGGAGCGTCAAGAACAAATTGCGAACATCTGACGGATGTCGGGGGGGCCGGCAATCGGGGGTCTGCAGGCGACGCCCGGCACCCGAAGCCCGACGGGCCGCCGTCGCGGCTGTCAATTGGCCTTGAAGTCGGGATAAAGTGTCAACTGCGCCGTGTCCGGCGTGATAGAGTGGAGGCCATGTCAGCACGCCACACGATGTCCCGTCAGGGGCCGGAAAGCGCGTTCGAGCGCAAGGTCTTGTTCAGCAAGCTGGCGCTGCTGTTCGAGCAGATCTGGCCGCGTGCCTGGCTTCTGCTGGGCATCGCCGGGCTGTTCATCCTGGTCTCCCTAGTCGGCCTCTGGCCGCGGCTGCCCGAGTTGCCGCACAAGATCGTCCTTGGGCTGTTCGGCCTGGCTTTCGCGGGCGCCGTCGTTGCGCTCCTGTCCGTGCGCTGGCCCACCCGCGAGCAGGCCATCCGGCGCGTCGAGAACGTGTCGGGCGTGCGCCACCGTCCCGCGTCCTCCTACGAGGACCGGCTGAGCCATGGGACGGAGGACGTGCGCACTGCCGCCCTCTGGAAGGTGCACCGCCAGCGCCTCGCGGAGGCTCTGGGGCGCCTGCGCGTGGGCGTCCCCGCGCCGCGCACCGACCGCCGCGATCCCTTCGCCCTGCGGGCGCTGCTCCTGCTGGGCGTGCTCCTTCTTACCGTCGTCGTCGGCGACAGCGCCGCCGACCGGCTGTGGTCGGCGTTCCGCCTGAGCCCGTTAGCCAAGGGCGCGGAGGCCCGCCTCGACGCCTGGATCACGCCTCCGGCCTATACCGGCAAGCCGCCGGTGATGCTGGCCGACGGCGGCCTGTCGGCGGCCCGCATGCCGGAGACACGGCCGGCGGGCGCCATCGAGGTGCCCGACAAGAGCGCGCTGATCGTGCGCGCGAGCGGAGCCGGGATGCGGGGGCTGGCGCTGGAGTTCCCGGGCGAGGGCGGCGCACCCCAGAAGCTGGAGGTGCCGGCGCCCGCCAATCCTGCGGATGCCATGGAGCTGAAGCTGGAGGTGCGGACCTCCGGCACGATCAAGGCCTACAGCAGTGGCATGCAGGTGGCCGCCTGGACCTTCACGGTCACGCCCGACCACGCTCCGACGATCACCTTGACCAAGCCGCCGGAGCGGTCGCCGCGCGGCAGCCTCAAGGTGTTCTACAAGGTCGAGGACGACTACGGCGTCGTCTCGGCCGAGGCTCGCATCCGGCGCATCGCGCCGAAGCCCGACACCTCGTCCACGGCATGGGCGCGTCCCCCCAAGACGGGCCCGCGCCTGCCCTACGAGCGGCCGCCGCTCCTGGCCCTCAACCTGCCGCGCGCCTATCCCAAGCAGGCCGAGGGCCACAGCCTGCACGAGATCGGCGATCACCCGTGGGCTGGCATGAAGGTCGAGATGACGCTGGTGGCGCGCGATCTGGCGGGGCAGGTCGGCAAGAGCGAGACGATCGAGATCACCCTGCCCGAGCGGCGCTTCACCAAGCCGCTGGCGCGGGCGGTCGTGGAGCAGCGCCGGCATCTTGTGGAGGACTCGCGCAACCGGCTCCTGGCGGCCAAGGCGCTGGATGCGCTCACCATGGAGCCCGAGGGCTTCATCGACGACCTGCAGGTCTTCCTGGGCCTGCGGTCGGCCTACTGGCGCCTGCAGAAGGAGGAAACCCGCGACACGCTCAACAGCGTGGTCGCGCAGCTGTGGCACATCGCGCTGCGCATCGAGGACGGCGACCTGTCCGACGCGGAACGCGCCCTGCGTGCCGCCCAGGACGCCCTGCAGCAGGCCTTGCGCGACGGCGCCAGCGACGAGGAGATCCAGCGCCTGATGCAGAATTTGCGCGAGGCGCTGGCGCAGTACATGGAACAGCTCGCGCGGCAGGCCGAGGGGCAGCCGCCCATGCCGGGCCTGGACCGCGGCATGGAGATGATGACGCAGCAGGACATCGAGCGGATGCTGCGCAATCTGGAGAACATGGCGCGCTCGGGCAACCGCGAGATGGCGCAGCAGATGCTGAGTGAGCTGCGCGACCTGCTCGACCGCCTGCAGTCGGGCCGCATGGCCGACCAGGGGCAGAGCCAGCGGTTCGGAAAGATGATGGAGGAGTTCGGCGACATCATCGGTCAGCAGCAGAAGCTGCTCGACGACACCTTCGGCCGCCAGCAGGGCGGGCAGAAGGAGGGCCGCGGCCAGAAGGACGGCCAGCGCGGCCAGAAAGGCCAGGGCCAGGGTGACGAGAACGGGTCCGGCGGGCTCGGCGACCGCCAGCGCGAGCTGCGCGAGCGGCTTGGGCGGCTGCAGCGGGGCCTCAGGGAGCTGGGCGTGCAGCCGCCGGGCCAGCTCGGCGGCGCGGAGGGCTCCATGGAGCGCGCCGAGGGTGCCTTGCGCGAGGGCGACCTCGGGCGCGGGGCGGACCAGGAGACACGCGCGCTGGAGCAGCTTCGGCAGGGTGCGCGCGACATGGCCCAGCAGATGCTGCGGCAGATGCCCTCGCGCTTCGGCATGAACGGCAGCCGTGGCGAACTGGACCCGATGGGCCGCCCGCCCCAGCGCACGGAGGGCCCGGACCCTGGGACAGGCGTGAAGGTGCCGGACGAGATCGACGTGCAGCGGGCGCGCGAGATCCTGGAGGAGCTGCGCCGGCGCCTGGGCGAGACCACGCGTCCGCCGATCGAGCTGGAGTACCTGGAGCGGCTGCTGAAGCGGTTTTGAGCGCCAGGTTTCAGAAATCAGAAATCAGAAATCAGAAATCAGAAGATCGGGGGTCGGGATGTGGGCTCTGGAACCTCATCCCAGATCTCTGACACGTGGCCCGTGGCCGGTGCAGGCCGGCCACAATGCTCGGGGAATCCCACGGACACGCTTGTGAGCGCCCGGTGCCGGGCGTACGCCATCAACCAATCCCCAATCTGCGATACCCACACAGATCCCGCAGGCGAGGCCGATGCAGACGTGGCAAGTGATCCTGCTTGGCCTCATCGAGGGGCTGACCGAGTTCCTCCCCGTCTCGTCCACAGGGCACCTCCTGCTGGTCGAGCATTTCCTGGGCGTGAGCTCGCCGGGGCGGACCTTCGAGGTGCTGATCCAGCTGGGCGCGATCCTGGCGATCCTGACGGTCTACTCGGCCAAGCTCCTGCGCCTGGCCATCGACCTGCCGAGCAGCCCCCGCGCCCGCTGGTTCGTGCTGGCGGTGCTGGTGGCGTTTCTGCCGGCAGCGGTGATCGGGGCGGTGGCGCACAAGTACATCAAGGGCGTGCTGTTCGAGACGCCCTGGCTCATCTGCACCACGCTGGTAATCGGCGGCGTCGTCCTGCTCACGGTGGACAAGTTGCGTCTCAAGCCGCGCCTGCACGATGCGATGGACTATCCGGTCCCCCTCGCGCTCACGGTGGGGCTGTGCCAGTGCCTCGCCATGATCCCCGGCGTGTCGCGCTCGGGTGCCACCATCGTGGGGGCGCTGCTGCTGGGGGCCGACAAGCGCTCGGCGACGGAGTTCTCGTTCTACCTGGCCATGCCGACCATGCTGGGCGCGTTCGCCTACGACCTTTACAAGAACTACGCCGGGCTGGCCGTGGACGACGTGATGAACATCGCGCTGGGGTTCGCCGTGGCGTTC
>DATBKR010000205.1:0-4933 GCA_036555805.1 Hyphomicrobiaceae bacterium
CATCGGCATTCAGCTCAAGGAAGTGCGCATCGTCCCCGACGAGGAGGCCGAGATCGTCGCCGCGGTGAATGCGCTCAGGGCGCGCTACACCTACCTCTTCACCACCGGCGGCATCGGGCCCACGCATGACGACATCACCGCTGATTCGGTGGCCAAGGCGTTCGGCGTCGGCATCGACATCGACGAGCGGGCGCTGAAGCCGATGCTGGCCTCCTTCGAGAAGCGCGGCGTGGAGGTGACGCCGGCGCGGCTCAGGATGGCCCGCATTCCCTTCGGCGCGGAGCTGGTGGAGAACAGCATCTCGATTGCGCCGGGCTTCATGCTGGGCAACGTGATCGTGATGGCGGGCATTCCGGCGGTGATGCAGGTGATGCTGGACGCTGCCACGAAATTCCTCAAGACCGGCAAGAAGATGCTCTCCGCCGCCATCGACCTCCATCGGCCGGAGGGCGAGATCGCCGCCCTGTTCGGCGAGCTGCAGCGGCACTACCCCGACGTGCCCATGGGCAGCTACCCGTTCTACCGCGACGGCAGGCCCGGCACCCAGCTGGTGCTGCGCTCCACCGACCCCGAGCGCCTTACCGCGGCCGAGAACGAGCTGAAGATGGCGCTGGCTGCCCGCGGGTGGCTGTGAAACCCGCGACCGCATCGGGGCGCGGGCGCGCCCGGCTACCGGCGGAAGAGACCGCGCCTCAGTCCATGAAGGAACGCGGCGGCGTGCAGTCGATCGAGCGCGCCTTTGCTATCGTCGAGGAGGTGGCGCGGCACCGCGAAGGCATCAGGCTCGGTGCGCTGAGCCGGCGGGTGGGCCTGCACACCAGCACCGCCTTCCACCTGGTCAAGACGATGCTGCTCCTGGGCTACCTGCGCCAGATGCCCGACGACAAGACCTATCGACTCGGCACGCCGCTGTTCAGGCTGGCGGCAAGCTGCCTCGACGAGGTGGAGATGACGGCGATCGCCAAGCCGATCCTGGAGGACCTCTCGGTGACCACGGGCGAGAGCAGCCACTTCGCCATCCGCTCGGGCGACGACATTGTGGTGCTCGCCCGCACCGCCGGCAGCGGCGCCTTCCAGCTCATGGACCGGGTCGGCGCGGTGCGGCCCGCCCACTGCACGGCGCTCGGCAAGATCCTGCTGGCGGCTCTCGACGATGGCCAGCTGGAGGGGTTTCTGGCGCGTCGCCCGCCGGTGCCGTTAACGCCCAGGACCATCACCGGCCCCGAGCGGCTCGCGGCCGAGATCGCCGCCGTGCGGCGCACCGGCATCGCCTACGACGACGGCGAGTTCAATGCCGAGGCGCGCTGCGTGGCGGTGCCCGTGCACGACTTCACGGGCGAGGTGCGCGGCGCGATCGGCATCTCCGGTGCGGTGTGGCGGCTGTCGCTGCAGGCGCTGGAGGAGAAGTCCCGGCTGGTGTGCAGCGCCGCCGCGCGCATGTCCGCCGAATTCGGCCGTGCCGGCGAGACCGCCAACGGCGAGACCCCGGCGACACAGCAGCCCTCCCCCGGCAATTCCCGCGCGCGCCGCCAGCGCTGATGTGAGGTCGTGCGCTCGCAACGAGCGTCATTCGCGCGAAGCGCGACAGGGGGCCAGACCCTTTTCGTCTGGTCTTTGAGACTATGAACGACGTTGGTCGAAAAGGGTCTGACCCCCTCGCTCAATCGGATGCAGTGCCGCCGGCCAGCGCGCGCTTCTCCCTGGCATATCGTACCAGAGCGAGGAAGCGGTAGAGGCCGTGCACGAACTTGCCGTAGGGCAGCGTCAGGAACAGGGCGAGCACCACGCCCAGATGCAGCGCCAGCAGCAGGCCCATGGCGGCCGTCTCGCGCAGCACCAGCAGCGCGAGGCCGGTCAGGCCGGTGAGGAACAGCATGGCCAGGAACGCCACGTCCAAGCCGAGGCTGGACGGATCGGCTGGTGCCGGGTCGCGGCGCATCTTCGCCGCCAGCAGGCCGAACGGCCCGACCACCAGCCCGATGCCGCCCAGAGTGCCGAGCACCACCGGCAGGTCGTACCAGGGATAGGGCGCCGCCCGGCCCAGCACGTAGTGGTAGAGCGTCGCCGTGACGGTGGAGGCGAAGCAGAGCAGGAACCCGTAGAAGGTGAGGTGGTGGTAGAGCCGGCGCCGGTCGGCGCGCGCATCCTCCGCCTCATAGCAGCCGTCGCCGCCGCCATCGAGATAGCGCAGGGTGGAGGCGTCCTTCACCGCCTGCCACAGCGAGGCGGGCTCGGCCAACGTCGCCGCGGGCTCGCCGATGTCGCGCCAGAAGGCGTGCATGCCCATGACCGACGCGGCGATGGCATAGAGGAACGCCGCGCCGAAGATCGCCACCATGGCGCTGTGCGGCATCAGCCGGTAGAAGGCGCCGGGCCCCGAGTACGCGGCGAACAGCGCTGCCGGGTCGTGCCAGCCGACGAAGCCGGCGATGAACGCCGCCACGGACAGCGCGGCAACGAGGCTGACGGCGAGGCCGTTGCGAGCGAACAGGCCCGACAGCGCGCGCGGCCAGGCATAGGCGGCGTAGGAGTCGGCCCGCACCTCACCCAGCACGCGCGGTACGTTCACGTTGAACTCGTGCGGCGGCGAGAACTGGCAGTCCACGTAGCAGGCGCCGCAGGCGTGGCAGAGGTTGGCGAGGTAGTTGAGGTCGCCGCCGGTGAAGACGCGTCGCGTTTCCATGGTCGGGAACACCGCGCACAGCCCCTCGCAGTAGCGGCAGGCGTTGCACACCGTCATCAGGCGCTCCGCCTCGACCAGCGACGGCGTTTTCAGGTCAGTTGCGGGCATGGCGCGCGGCCTCCCTGCCGGCGATGCGGCCGAACACGCTGCCGATGGTCATGCCGATGCCGGCCGCATAGCCCTGCCCCAGCACGTTGCCCGCCATGATCTCCCCGGCGGCGAACATGTTGGCCGAGGGACGGCCGTCCGCCATGATCATGCGCGCCTCGCGGTTCACGCGCGTGCCGAGATAGGTGAAGGTGATGCCGGGCCGCACCGGATAGGCATGGAACGGCGCCTGCTCGATGCGCCGCGCCCAGTGCGTCTTGGGCGGATCGACCCCCTCGGTGCGGCAGTCGTCGAGGATGGTGTGGTCGAACGTGCCGGGCCGGACGGCGCCATTGAACGCGCTCACCGTCTCTTCCAGCGCGGCCGGGTCGAGGCCCAGCTTCCCGGCCAGCTCGCCGATGCTGCCCGCCGCGATCGGCGGATAGCACGAGGGCATGAACATGTTGAGCACCGCCGCGTCGAACACGATGTAGGCGATCTGGTCGGGCTGCCGGGCCACCAGCCGGCCCCAGATGGCGTAGCGCTTGGGCCAGATGTCCTCGCCCTCGTCGTAGAAGCGCCGGGCGTGTTTGTTGACCACGATGCCGAACACCACGCAGTCGAGCCGCGTGATGATGCCGCCGTCGTACCTGGGCGCGCGGGCGTCGATGGCCACCGCATGGCACTGCGTGGGATCGCCGATCGGCTGCACGCCGGCGTCGAGCAGCATCCTGAGCACAGTGCCGCGGTTGTTGGCCGTGCCGCGGATCAGGAAACTGTCGGCGATCTCTCCCCAGCCCTCCTTCAGCCAGTCGAAGTTGGCTTCGAACCCGCCCGAGGCTGCCACCAGCGCCCCCGCCCGCACCCTCGCCAGGCCGTCGCCCGCCTTGAACACCGCCGAGAGGAACATGCCGTCCTCGATGTCGAGGCCAACCACCTCGGCCTCGTAGCGGACCTCCACGCCAAGGCCTTCGGCAGTACGATAGAGCGCGTTGAGCATGGCCCGTCCGCCGCCCAGGAAGAACGAGTTGGTGCGCCCGAGGCTCAGGGTGCCGCCGAGCGAGGGCTGAAAGCGCACGCCCTGCTCCGCGATCCACGTCAGCGCCTCCTTGGACTCGCGGATCATGTGCTTGGCCAGCGCCTCGTCGGTCTTGCCGCCAGTCACGCGCCACAGGTCGTCCCAGAATTCCTCCTCGCTATAGGGGCCGGTGAGCGTATCGGTCGCGCTGTCATGGGCGCAGCGCATGTTGCGGGTGTGGCGCGTGTTGCCGCCGCGGTAGAACCTGTCCGCCGCCTCCAGTACCAGCACCGACGCTCCCGCCCGCCGCGCCGCGATTGCCGCGCACAGCGCGGCATTGCCCCCGCCGGCCACCACCACGTCGTAGCGGCGCGGGTGATCGACGACCTGTCGCCCGCAGGCAGCGCTGGCGCGATCGACCGTCATGTCTCCTCGGGATGGCGCTCTTCTGGATGGATCTTGGACCGCCACTCGGGAAATTGACAGTCAACGCTCGTGATCTACATTGTCGCAATCGCTTTAACAATGTCGCAAGGTAGGTGTCAGACCCTCTGGGTCTGACACCGTTCCGCGACCGGCGTTGGAGCCACGGCGTCAGACCCGGAGGGTCTGACACCGGCACGGGGTGAGGGAACATGGCACCGCGCAAGGGCGGCGACCTGATCGCCGATTTCCTCGTCAGGGAGAAAATCCCTTACGTGTTCGGCATCTGCGGCCACGGCAACGTCGGCCTGCTCGATTCGCTCTACGAGGTGCGCGACAGGATCAGGCTCGTCTCGCCGCGGCACGAGCAGACCGCCGCGCATATGGCCGACGGCTTCTTCCGCGTCGCGCACCGGCCCGCCGCCACGCTCACCTCTACCGGTCCCGGCTCGGCCAATCTGATCATGGCGCTGGCGGTGGCCCAGACCGACTCCTCCGCCGTCTTCTCCATCACCGCCAACGTGCCCACCTCGCAGTTCAACCGGGGGCCGTTCCAGGAGCTGAACCGGCACTTCCAGGCGGACTTCAACAACGTCATCAAGCCGGTGGTGAAGCGCTCCTTTCAGCCGACGCGGGTGGAGATGCTGCCGCTCGCCATGCGCCAGGCGGCCATGACCATGACCAGCGGCCGGCCCGGCCCGGTCAACCTCGACGTGCCCTAC
>DATBKR010000206.1:0-7099 GCA_036555805.1 Hyphomicrobiaceae bacterium
GTGTGCATCTCGCCCACCCGCTTCTTCGTGCACGAGAAAGTCTACGACGATTTCGTCGGCCGGTTCATCGACATCGCCAAGAAGACCAAGGTAGGCGACGGCCTGGAGCCAGACACGCGCATGGGGCCGCTCGCCAACCCGCGCCGGATCAACGCCATCGAGACGTTCGTGGCCGATGCGCAGGAGAAGGGCGCCAAGGTCGAGGCCGGCGGCAAGCGCATCGGCAACCAGGGCAACTTCTTCGAGCCCACGGTGCTTACCGAGGTTCCCGACAGCGCCCGCATCATGAACGAGGAGCCGTTCGGCCCGGTGGCGGTAATGCTGCGCTTCAAGGAGACCGACGAGATGCTGGAGCGGGCCAACAAGCTGCCCTACGGCCTCGCCAGCTACGCCTTCACCAAGGACGCCAAGACGGCGGGCAAGGTGGCGGATGCGCTGGAGTCCGGCATGGTGACCATCAACCACATGGGTCTTGCGCTGCCGGAGACGCCGTTCGGCGGCGTCAAGGACTCAGGGTTCGGCCACGAGGGTGGGGTGGAAGGCCTGCAGGTCTATATGCAGCCGAAATTCGTCAGCCACTCGGGTTGAGACGCGAGAGGACGGGGCCGCACACTATGGCGGCCCCCCCCATTCCTTGGCTGCGAGACAGCCGTCGGGGGTATCCACGTCGCTGCGCGGCCTGGTGGTGCGCGTGAGGCTGAAATTCAGCAGCGAGCCGCCCAGATAGCCGCACTGGAGGGCTACCATCGCGCCGACGGATGCGAGCAGGACGATTCGGAAGGACGACCCTGTCAGATACGCGAGCGCGGGGCCCATCACGGCCGCGGCCGCCGATGCCACGACCACGGCGGGCGGCCGATAGCGCAGGCCGAGCAGAAACCCCGCTCCTGCCGCGACGACCAGGGCTTCGAACATGGCTCCTCCGCCCGCTGCGTTGTCCCAGGTTTAGTGACAAGCGACAAAGAAGAACGCCGCACCGAGAACTGTTCCAACGCAACGCCGGACGGAGTAACTGCAAGATCAAGCTTACGCCGGGACAAGGCCAAATTGAGGCTGGCGCAATCCGTAGAACCGATCCGGCGAGAAAAAGCTCGGTCGACCGAGGCGGGTTTCTTGCGCTATCGCGTTGATTTTTCTTGCGATTTATCGGGTGTGCCGGACACCGCTGATCGGCTGCCGGCTGCAGATCAGGTCACGCCATGCCGCCGCAATGACCACCTCGCGTTGCGATGGGCGCAGGTTTTCGCCTCATCGCACGGCACGGTGGGTCCCGTCAGCGCACGCCGCGGGTGGCGTCGCGGGTGATCAGGATGTCGGCGGCCGTGCCCGAAACCGAGGATGGGATGAGCACGAGGTAGGCCAGGAACTTGTTGATCTCCACGGCGTCGGCGTTGGACACGTAGACCACGTCCTTGTGCCGCATCGGGAAGGCCTGGGCGAAGAAGAAGCTCGACGGGTCGCGGAAGTTGGCGCGGTAGATGACCGGGATCATGACCTGCTCGGGCGGGAACGCCCGCAGGTCCACTTTGAGCCGCTCCAGCATCTCGCGATGCTCCAGCCGGTAGACGAAGACCTGGCCCGGGTTGGCGCGCCCGTCCAGAAGGCCGCCCGCCTTGGCAACCGCCTCGTTGAGCGAGAGCCGCTCCTGGTCGAAGGGGAACTGCGCCGTGAGGCCGCTGGTCTGCCCCACGTTGCCGAGCGCGCCGACGGCCACGAACTTCTGCTGCTCGCGATACACGTAGATGGTGTCGCCGGGCTGGACGTAGATGTTCTCGGCGGGTTTGTTGACGAGGGTCGGGAAGTAGACGGTGGCGCGCTGCCGGCCGCGCTGCAGCGTGACGAACGCCTCGTAGCCCGGATACTTGAGGCCGCCGGCCCTTGAGATCATATCGAGCACGCGCTCTCCGCCGGGCCTGATCTTGAATCGGTTGGCGGCTCCTACCACGTCGCCCACCACCGTGACCTCGCTGGCGTTGCGCTCCACCAGCGTGACGACCGCCTGGGGCTCGATGGCGCGCTTGGTCAGCCGGACCTCGATGTCCCTCTGGACTTCCGGCACCGTCCGCCCGACCACCGGCACCAGCCCGGCATAGGGAACGGTGACATTGCCGGAACGGTCGACCTCCTGCGGCGGAAGGGTGATGTAGTTGCCCGGCCGCACGCCGGCCTCGGATGGAATGAAAAGGCCTCCGGACGCCGATTCGAAGATGGAGATCTGCACGATATCGCCAACGCCAATGCGGATGACCGGCGCCGGGCCCTGGCCCCTGCCGAAGCTGTGGAAGAACGAACCGGGGCCGATATCCTCGACCTGGTCCAGTACGAGGCGGTTGATGTCGAGCAGCACATAGTTGAAGGCGACCGCGTCGCGCTCCGACAGCAGGGACGCGGCAGCGCCGTCGGTAATGTCGAAATAGTTGGGCCCGCTCGACGGCAGCGCATTGCACGCGGAGAGCGGCATTGCAAACAGCGCGCACAGGAGCAGGCCCCGCATCCGCATTCGGTCAGCACTCTGCGTAGATGCCGATCATCAGCCGACGGCATTGCGGTCGGCCGGAGCCTCTTGCCATGATTCGAGACTGCGCCCGCCTGAAGATTGTTAAGCATTTGGAAACCGGCGTAGAATGTAGCGAAGAGGCCACATAATACTCTGATGTTATTATGTCGAATGATATATGATTTCAAATAGATTAAGGCAAGATTCATGAAAGCAAGCGGCGAACAAAAGGGGCGATCCCAAAGAGATAACGATATTCGAACATCAGAGCGGGTCGCGGAATCCGGATTGGATCAACCCGCATCTTCTCCATAATTTCGGATATTGCGGTGCCTTCGGTTTTCCGGAGTCGCGCATCCAACCGTGGTCCTCTTGGCCGCAAGCGCGCCGCCTTGGCCAGCGACCGTCAACCTTGATCGGTCCCATGACTCCTGGCCAAGGCGCGGCAATATCGCTCCTCGGCTTCGGTGAATTCCCGGCGCCTCACACGCGCGCCGCTTTGCACCCCGCTTCCGGTGGCGCGCACGTCGGCTCTGTCGATAGGGCCCGCCGAAGCCTAACGGTGCGCCTGGGAAGGGACGAGCGGTCGCGCCGTCCGCCGCGACGGCCGCACTCAGCCCGACTTCGACTGCATGCTCTGCGCCGCCTCCATCATGAGGCGGGTCAGTTCCTGCGCCTGCAGCGCGTAGGACTGCATCTGCTGCTGCGCGTGCCGGCTCTGGATGCCCAGAACGTCCGTCAGGTCCTTAGCGTTGGCCAAGTCGCTCGCCAGATTGAAGCACGCCTCGCCGTTCTGCTTGGCGAACGTGACCGCGCGCTCCTGTACGACCTTGAAGCCGGCGGTCATGAGGTTGGACGGCGCGGCGCTCGCCCACGTGCCCATGGCCTGCGCCACGGCGTCCATGAACTGGCCATAGGCGGCGCGCGCGTGCTCGACATTGCGCTCCGTCAACTCGCGCAGTTGCTGGGGGAACTCGAAGGGCGGCTGGGCCATGGCATCCTCCGCTGGGCTTCTGTGGGATGCAAACCACCATAGCGGCAGACGCGGCGATTGCCAGCACCCGTTTTGGGAATTGCTTGCGATTGTCCCAAACCGGGGTGCAGGGGGTCAGACCCCTCGCAACCGAGCTGGACTTTTCACCTCGGCCGTCGGAGGCGAGGGGTCTGACCCCTTCACGTCGAATACTGCGCGAACTGCAGCGTTCCGGCCCGTGCGCGATAGTCCGTGCGCACGTTGATGACAGCCACTTTGCCGCGATCCACCTGGCTCTGCCCACGCTCCAGCGCCGGACGGATGTCCTCGGCCTTGTCCAAATATTCACCGTAGCAGCCCAGCGCCTCGGCCATCCGTTCGTAGCGCGTATAGCCAAGGTCGCGGCCGGGCTTGTCACGATTGGGATCGGCGGTCCAGCCGCCGTTGAGGCTGATCACCACCAGCACAGGCAGATTGTGGCGCACGGCCGTGTCGAGCTCCATGGCGTTCAAGCCGAACGAGCCGTCGCCGTGCACGCAGATCACCTGGGCCTCGGGCTTGGCGAGCTTGGCGCCCAGCGCGAACGGCAGGCCCACGCCCATGGTGCCGAACGGACCCGAGTTCAGCCTGTGGCCGGGCACGAAGGTGGGCATCGACTGGCGGCCGTAGTTCAGGATCTCCTGCCCATCCACCACCAGGATGGCGTCGCGGCGCATGAAGTTGCTGATCTCCTCGCACAGCCTGAGCGGATGGATGTCGCCGTCCTCCACCGGCTTGTTGGCGCCGGGCGCCTTCAGCTTGGCCGCCACGCCGTCGGCCAGCCGCTTGCGCCAAGCCTGGTAGCGGTCGGGATCGACCTTGCCCCTCATGGCTGCCAGCACCTGTCCCAGCACCATTCTGCAGTCGCCGACGATGCCGATGTCCACCTTACGCGGGGCCGTGGCGATCTCGGCCGGGTCGATGTCGATACGGGCGATGTTTGCGGCGGCGTTGAAGCGCGGCGGCGCGGCGTGGCTGACGATGTAGTTCATGCGCGTGCCGAGCACGATGATGAGGTCGGCTTCTCGGAAGGCCGTGGAGCGCATCGACAGAAAGGACAGCGGGTGATCGTCCGGCACCGCGCCGCGCCCTTGCGGCGTGGTGTAGAACGGGATGCCGGCGCTCTCGACCAGCTCCTGCATCTCGCCCCACGCGCGCGACCAGATCACGCCGCTGCCGGAGACGATCACGGGCTTTGCGGCGCCCGCCATGGCCCGGACCAGGGCGTCCACCTGCTCGGGGTCGCCCAAGGGCCGCGCGTTGAGGAGCGGCCGGCCGCTCAAGGACCAGTCCACCTGCTCCTCGGGGATCTTGGCGTAGAGGATGTCGCCGGGAAAATCGAGGTAGGTGGGGCCCGGCTTGCCGCTCATGGCATGCTGGAAGGCGTTGTTCACCTGCTCGGGGATGCGCTTCAGGTTGTAGACCCGGTCGGCCCACTTCACGCAGCCCTTCATGATGGCGACCTGGTCGATCTCCTGGAATACCTGCCGTCCGAACTGGTGGATCGGGCTCGACCCGCCGATGGCCACCACGGGGGCGCAGTCGATGAGCGCGTTGGCGATGCCGGTGGTCAGGTTGATGACGCCGGGGCCGCTGGCGGCCATGCACACGCTGGGCTTCTGGGTAAGGCGGCTGTAGGCGTTGCCCATCATCGCCGCGGCCTGCTCGTGGCGCACGTCGATGGGGCGGATGCCCTCCTTGATGCAGCAGGACTCGGCCAGGAGCATCGGTCCGCCCATCAGGAACAGGAGGTTGTCGGTGCCCTCCTTCTTCAAAGCCTTCGCCAGGATTTCCGAGCCCGTCAGCTCCGCCATGAGTGATTCCTCCGGAGGCGTAGGTTGGGTCAAGCGAAGCGCAGACCCAACGTTTGTTAGGTTGATTAGCATCGTGCTGGGCCTTCCCCTGGCTCTCGCCGGGGTCGACCCCAACCGACGTTACGACCGCGCAATCACCTTCTCCCGCACCAGCCCCTCGATCTCCCCCGCACCCAGGCCGAGCCAGCCCGCAAGCACCTCGGCGGTGTGCTGCCCCAGGAGTGGCGCCGCTGTCACCGTCGGCGGCGCGCCGTCGTGGCGCACAGGCCAGGCAGGCATGCAGTAGCCCTCGACTGTCGTATGGTCCATGACCTGCAGGATGCCGCGATCGCGGAACGTGGGCTCCTCCGCCAGTTCGATGGTGTCGAGCACGGCGCCCGCGGGAATGCCGGCGGCGCCGAGGCGGCGCATGGCCTCGTGCTTGTCGTGCTGGCGCGTCCAGGCGGACACCAGCGCGTCCACTTCCTCTTCGCGTGCGTGGCGCGCTTCCGGCGTGGCAAAGCGCGGGTCGCCGACCAGCTCCTCGTGGCCGAGCACGGCCAGCAATCGCTTCCAGTGCTCGGGGTTGGTGCGGCTGGTATAGACATAGATGTAGTCGTTGGGCCCGCCGCCCTTGCACGGATAGATGCCGCACGGCGGGTTGGCGCCCGAGACCGACTTGTCCCCCGCGCGCTGCACCGGGCCGCCGCGCAGCGCCTGTGCCGAGAAGGCGAGGCGGATGTAGTGCAGCATGGCGTCCTGCATGGCCACCTCGACGCGCTGGCCTTTGCCCGTGCTCCTCTTCTCGTAGAGGGCACCAAGGATGGAGATGGCGAGCAGCATGCCGGTGCCTGTATCGCCGAGGGTAGGGCCGGGCTTGATCGGAGGCCCGTCGGGCGCGCCGCTGATCGACATGACGCCGCCGGTGGCCTGGGCGATCATGTCGAAGGCCAGGTTGTCCTGGTAGGGGCTGCCCGCGCCGAAGCCCTTGACCTGGGCGTAGACGATGCCGGGGTTGATGCTGGAGACCGCCTCGTAGCCGAAGCCCAGCCGCTCGATGGCGCCCGGCGCGAAGTTCTCTACGAACACGTCGGCCTTGGCCGCCAGATCGAGCACGAGCTGCTTGCCGGCCGCGCTCTTCAGGTCGACGGCCAGCGACTTCTTGTTGGCGTTGAAGATGAGGAAATAGAACGAAGCGCCGCCCGCCGGCGCCAGGATGGCGCGGCCGGGGTCGCCGCCCCTGGGGTTCTCCACCTTCACCACCTCGGCGCCCAGCCAGGCCAGCGCCTCGGTGCACGACGGTCCGGCCTCGAACTGCGACAGGTCCAGCACCCGCACGCCTGCAAGGCAGGCAAGGGACTTGCCCGTGGAAGGCATGGCGTCTCCGCTCCCGGTTTTCCGTCTTCGTTGGTTCGATTAAACAGCGAGCATGGCAGCGAGCGCAATGGCATGTCGTGCAGATCAGCCCTCATATCGAGGGGGCACCCGTCATCCCGGCCATGGATTCTTCTGGGCGATGCGAGCGCCCGCGCGAGCGGCGCTCCGATCCGGGACCTCGTGAGGATGCGGTCCGCTTCACGAGGTCCCGGATAGCCTCGCCTGCGGCTCGGCTTCCGGGATGACGGTTGGTTGGCGTCACACCGTCGCCACGGGCGTCACGGGGGAGCCGACGGCGCCGGGCAGGCGCAGCGGCGGGGCGGTGAGCAGGAAGCGGCTGCGATTGTTGGCCCGCAGCCAATCGGCCAGCTCGGAGAGGCGCCACAGCTCGCCCAGGTTCACGCCGGTGCGGAACAGGCA
>DATBKR010000207.1:0-1690 GCA_036555805.1 Hyphomicrobiaceae bacterium
GCTGGAGCGCGTCGACATCCTGGTTAACAACGCCGGCCTCACCAAGGACAACCTGTTGATGGTGATGAAGGACGAGCAATGGGACGAGGTGATTGCGGTCAATCTCACCGCCACCTTCATGCTCATGCGCGCCGCGGCCCGCGCCATGATGCGTGCCAAGACCGGCTACGGCCGCATTGTGAACGTTTCCTCGGTCTGCGGCATCATGGGCAACCCCGGCCAGGGTAACTACGCGGCCTCGAAGGCCGGCATGATCGGCATGTCGAAGTCCCTGGCGCGCGAGGTCGCCTCGCGGGGCATCACCGTGAACTGCATTGCGCCAGGCTTCATCTCCACTGCGATGACGGACGCCCTCAACGAGAAGCAGGTGAGTGCAATCAAGGAGGCCATTCCTGCCCAGAAATTCGGCACCCCCGCCGACGTGGCCGCCGCCTGCGTCTATCTGGCGTCCCCCGAAGCGGGCTACGTGACGGGCCAGACTCTCCATGTGAATGGCGGCTTGGCGATGATCTGATCGGCATAGCCCCGCAGCGGGCCCTGCCGGGGGCCGCGCCTGGCCGCGCCTCGGGGTGCAATTTCGGGACGCTGGTCAAGGCTGGGGAAGTGTGTTAACGAGCCCGTGATTTGTGTGCCCAACCTTGCCCAACCTCTGAGAAAGCGCGGCTGTGGGGAGTGTGTTCGCCCCGTCGCGGGTTGGGTGGTGGCGCTCTCGCAGGCTCAGGGTTTGCGTGACCGGCAGGTGGACGCGAGAACAAGCAGCTTGGATAACCAGACAGACAGGGTCAGTCGAGGAAATACACCGATGAGCGACGTTGCAGAGCGCGTGAAGAAGATCGTGGTCGAGCATTTGTGCGTAGAGGCCGACAAGGTGACGGACAGCGCCAGCTTCATCGACGATCTGGGCGCTGACAGCCTCGATACCGTAGAGCTTGTGATGGCCTTCGAGGAGGAGTTCGGCTGTGAGATTCCCGACGACGCGGCCGAGCGCATCCAGACCGTGGGCGACGCAGTGAAGTTTCTGGAGCAGCACGCCAGCGCTGCCGGAACGCCTCCGGCCGCGTAACGAGGCGCGCCTGCTGGCCTCCTGTGCGAGCGGGGCGGCGCCTCCGAGGGGAGTGCGGGCGGGCTCGATCAGGGAACGGGGGCCGAATCGGGACCAGGAATGCTGCGTCGCGTCGTTATCACCGGATTGGGTTTGATCACGCCGCTTGGTTGCGGCGTGGAGGCGAGCTGGTCGCGCCTGCTCAAGGGCGCAAGCGGGGCCCGCAGGATCGAGGAGTTTCCGGCCGACGACCTCGCGTGCCAGATCGCATGCTTCGTGCCGCGCGGGCCGCTGTCGGAGGGGAAGTTCAATCCCGACGATTGGATGGAGCCCAAGGAGCAGCGCAAGGTCGACGACTTCATCGTCTACGCAATGGGCGCGGCGGAGCTTGCGCTCCGCGATGCCGGCTGGAAGGCTGACTCGCGGCCGAGGCAGGAGCGCACCGGCGTGCTGGTGGGCTCGGGCATCGGGGGGCTCAGCGGCATCGCCGACACCTCCCTTCTCCTGAAGGAGAAGGGGCCGCGCCGCGTCAGCCCGTTCTTCATCCCGGGCCGGCTCATCAATCTGGCGTCGGGCTACATCTCGATCCGGCACGGCCTCAAGGGCCCCAACCACGCGGTCGTCACCGCCTGCTCCACCGGCGCGCAC
>DATBKR010000208.1:0-2969 GCA_036555805.1 Hyphomicrobiaceae bacterium
AACTTGGCGCTTGTCCTCCCTCATCCCCCTGACAAAGCGCAACCTTCAGCATCACGCAACCGCTCCAACTGCTGGTTTTAGGGTCAGTCCACGTCGTGACGATTCGTGTCAGGCCCGCTTTGCCGGCTTGGCCGGCGGCTCCGAAGTGATCCGCGGCGTGTGCCTGTCGCCCGCGCAAAGCGCTTCAATGCGCTCTCGGGCGGAAGTGCGCGGCCGCTCTCCATGCGGGCGATGGCGCTCTGCAGGATATGGTCCAGATAGACAAGCCCGCCCTTGCCGCGGTTGAGCGTGGCAATGGCATGGCCGCGGTCGCCATCTCCGGGGCCTACCTCTTCGCGAGGTCCCTCTCCGACAGGCCGCCCATGCGGCACACCTCAACCCACTCCTGGGGCGTCACGGGTTGCACGGAGAGGCGCGCCGTCTTCACCAGGGCCATGTTGGCGAGCTTCGCGCTGGCCTTGGCGTCGGCCAGGGTCACGGGCTTGGGGATGTCGCAGACGGCGCGGATATCGACGCATTGCCAGATGCCGGTGTCGTCCTTGGGGTCGGGATGGGCCAGCGCGCACACCTCGACCACGCCCACGATCTCCTTGTCCTTGCCCGAGTGGTAGAAGAAACCCAGGTCGCCCAGTTGCATCGCCTTCATATTGTTGCGGGCGACGAAGTTACGCACGCCGTCCCACGCCGTGCCCTTCTTGCCGAAGGCCTTCTGCGCGGCCCACGAGTGCGTCTCGGGCTCGCTCTTGAACAGCCAGTAGGCCGGGCCCGACTTGCGGCGGGCCGCTTCCGCGGACGGCGATCCGGGTGTTGGCTCGGCTTTGCGGGGCATCGGCGGGACTCTCGGGCTCGAATCAGGAATCCGCCAGCACCGTGGCGCGTGTCGAACGGGCGATCAAGCTCTTCCCAAGATGCGCCGCACCATCGTGCGCTCCGCCGGCGGCACCGGGCGAGACGCTGCAACGACCTCCAGCTACTGAGGATCGTTGGCCAGGATCGTTGCGATCGTGTCGTAGAGCATGGTCTTGGCCTCTGGGCTGATGGAGAGATATTTCGCCCACGCCGTCTCCTGCGCCAGGCCGAGCCAGGCGAGATAGTCCTCTCTCGTGAACATATGGGGCCGTGCCCCGGCCTTCGTGAAGACTTCGACGAATCTCTCCTCGGCCTCGCGCTGCGCAGAGGCAAAGTAGTCCTCCGAGATTTCGGCTGCGGCCTCGATCGCCTCTCTCTGCGTCGCCGACAAGCCGTCCCACACCGACTTGGAGATCATGAGCGTGTTCAGAAACATCCAGATTCCCGGGCTTCCCGCGGTGAAGAACCTGGCGTGCTCGTAGATCTTGGTTGAGACGAAGGTCTCGTAGGACGTGAGCGTGCCATCGAGCTCGCCCGACTTCATGGCGGCGTACAGCCGGTCGGACGTCATGGCGACGGGAACGGCGCCCGCCTTCTTAAGCATGAGGTCGAAGAGAGGGTCACCGCCGCGCAGCCTGAGCCCCCTCACGGTGTCTGGTCCGGCAATCTCCCGTTTGGTGTTGACGAATCCTCCCGGCACCCACCACCAGCTTACGATGTGAACCCCGTTCTTGTGGGCCACTTCCTGAAGGTATCCCAGGAGCTTGGAGCCTTTGAGACCGCGGACGGCGCCTAGAGCACTTCCCGTTTGATGTGAATCGGAATGGCCACAGGGGCTTCCGTCGGGTGCGCAAATCAGATTCGGGTTGTCCGTCGGCAACGGCGGGGGGCACGATGGCGAAGGGATACTCCAATGACCTTCGGGCGCGGCTGGTCGGCCTGGTCGAGACGGGCGAGAGCCGGAGAGAGGCGGCGCGCCTGCTCGACATCGGCGCATCGACGGCGATCCGCTGGATCGAGCGCTGGACGAGGACTGGATGCGTCGCGGCGAAGCCCGGCACCGGCCACTGCCGCTCGCCGCTTGAGGCGCACAAGCAGTGGCTGCTCGACCTGGTCGCCGCGGAGCCCGACTTGACGCTCGATGAGATCCGCGGGCGGCTCGCGCGCGAGAAGAAGCTCAAGACCGGGAGGAGTTCGGTCGGACGTTTCTATGAGCGTCACGAGATCACCTTTAAAAAAAACTCTGCACGCCGCCGAGCAGGATCGGCCTGATGTCGCCGCGGCGCGCGCGGAGCTGAAAGCCGAGCAGCCGTCTCTCAAGCCGCGGCGTCTCGTGTTCATCGACGAGACGTCCGTCACGACGAAAATGGTTCGCCACTACGGGCGCTCTCCGCGCGGCCAGCGGCTCGTCGCAAAGGTGCCGCACGGCCACTGGAAGACGATGACGTTCATCGCCGGCCTGC
This sequence comes from Hyphomicrobiaceae bacterium, assembly GCA_036555805.1. Lineage (GTDB taxonomy): Bacteria > Pseudomonadota > Alphaproteobacteria > Rhizobiales > Hyphomicrobiaceae > AWTP1-13. The sequence goes on from DATBKR010000208.1 coordinate 2,313, forward strand.
GCACCGATGGTCTCACGGCACCCTATGTCATCGATGGAGCGATGGATGGGCCGGCATTCCTCGCCTATATCGAGCAGGTTCTGGCGCCGACGCTCGACAAGGGCGACGTCGTCTTTATGGACAACCTGCGCACCCACAAGGTCGACGGGATCGCGGAGGCGCTCAAAGCGGTCGGTGCAAAGGTGCGCTATCTGCCGGCCTATTCGCCCGACCTTAATCCGATCGAGATGGCGTTCGCGAAGCTCAAGGCGGCGCTGCGCAAGGGCACCGCGCGCACGGTCAAGGCGCTCTGGAAGCTCATCGGCAAGCTCGTCAAACAATTTGCGCCCGAGGAATGCGCCAACTATTTTCACCATGCCGGCTACGGGTAGTGACCCGCATCCTGTGGGAAATGTTCTAGCAGCGCGTTGCCTTGCCGCTCGGCCAACCATCCGGCGTTGGTGCCCTCGGAGTGAATCGAACACTCGACCCGCCGCTTAGAAGGCAGCCGCTCTGATCCGCTGAGCTACGAGGGCAAAGTGGTCAGCGTGGATGGATTTGAACCACCGATCTCCTGCTTCCAAGGCAGGCAGGGACGACCAGGCTCCCCTACACGCTGATTTGGTGCACACGGCAGGACTCCAACCCCGGCCTTCGCCGGGGCAGGCTCTGCACCTC
>DATBKR010000209.1:0-1501 GCA_036555805.1 Hyphomicrobiaceae bacterium
CGAGCGCCATTGCTGGCACCCCGCCGGAGACCGACGAGCGGACCCCCTGGATATCGAGCCATCTCGCTCTCCTTCCAGGCGCCGGATCGTCTGCACGTGGGATGTCGGATGGCGCCATCCACGTCCCGTCGCAGCAGACGATGCGCATATCATATCAGGCAGCTGGACCGCACCGGGGATAGGCTCCGCGCCAGCGGAGCCCGGCCTTCCTGTAGACATGCTTTATGCGGGCTTACCGGCGGGACGGCGTGAACGCGCCTTTGAGCCGCCCGACCCCGCGAGCACGACGGCGCGCGATGCCGGCTACCGCGGCGAATGGACCTCAGCGCGGCAGCACCAGCCACAGGTCGAGGTCGAGGATCACGCCGGGGGCGTACTCGCCCGGTGCGGCCTGCAAGGGGAATTGCGCGCAGCTTTCGTTCTTCACCGCCACCAGCCGCACCCGCAGCGCGCCGATGTCGCGGCGGCCGGGAAGCTCGGCCTTCTCCAGCACCTGCGACCAGGCGTAGACCGTGTCGCCGGCGAAGCACGGCGCCACGTGGCGCCCGGTGTTGATGCCGGCCACGTGGAAGGCGTTGGCGAAGCCATTGAACGAGAGGGCGCGGGCAAGCGAGATCGCCACGCCGCCGTAGACGAGGCGCCGCTTGAACTGGCCCTGGGCCTGCTCGTGCAGATTGAAGTGCACCTTGGCCGTATTCTGGTAGAGGCGCGTGGCGATCTGGTGCTCGGCCTCCTCCAGAGTCATGCCGTCGACGTGGTCGATCCTCTCGCCCACCGCGTAGTCCCCCCAGCGGTACGGCGCGCCGGCGAGCGCGAAGTCGTAGCGGCCCACATCGATCGCCGGCACCGCCATGCCCAGCGCCGCCGGATCGACCCGCTCGGCCACCTTGGGCACCACCGCAGCCGGCGCGGGGCTTTGCGGGTCGCGTTTCTTCACCATCGCCCAGCGGACGTACTCCAGCACGGCCTCGCCGTGCCGGTTGCGCCCCGTGGTGCGCACGTAGACCACACCCGACGCCCGGCTGGAGTTCTCGCGGACGCCGATCACCTCCGACGCAGCGCTCAGGGTGTCGCCGGCATAGACGGGCCTGACGAAGCGGCCTTCGGCGTAGCCGAGATTGGCGACGGCGTTGAGGGAGATGTCGGGCACGGTCTTCCCGAACACCGTGTGAAAGACGAGCAGGTCGTCCACCGGCGCGCCCGGGTAGCCGATGGCCCGCGCGAAGGCGTCCGACGACTGCACGGCGAAGCGCGGGCCGTAGAGGCCGTTGTAGAGCGCGACATCGCCCGCGGTGACGGTGCGCGGCGTCGTGTGCGCCAGCATCTGGCCGACCGCGAAATCCTCGAAGAAGTTGCCGCCCCGCGCCTTCGTCTCGATCATTGCTGCTCCCGCGTTCGGCGTGTCGGACCGCAAAGCCCGCCACTCAGTCTAGCAGACAGCAAAAGAGGGCCATTAGTCCCATCGCTCCGCAACTTCGCGGGAACCATGCTCCCGCTCAAG
>DATBKR010000210.1:0-5465 GCA_036555805.1 Hyphomicrobiaceae bacterium
CCCGGCTCAGGGCGTTCGACACCAAGGGCCGCCGGCTCGACGTGGTGGAGTTCCACCCCGCCTACCACGAGTGCATGGCCATGAGCGCGGCCGAGGGGCTGCACTGCTCGGCCTGGGAGCACCTGGCCGAGCCCGGCGGCAGACCCCTGGCGGGCGCCAACGTGGCGCGCTCGGCCGGCTGCTACATGGCGATCCAGATGGAGGCCGGACACCAGTGTCCGATCACCATGACCAATGCCGCGGTGCCCACGCTGGTGCTGCAGCCCGAAATCGCGGCCGAGTGGCTGCCGCACGTCCTTAAGCGCGACTACGACAAGAGTTTCAGGCCGGCCGCGGCCAAGCGCGCCGCCACCATCGGCATGGGGATGACGGAGAAGCAGGGCGGCACCGACGTGCGCGCCAACACGACGCGGGCGGAACCGGCCACTGGGGTTGGCGGGCCGGGCGCGGAATATGTGATCACGGGGCACAAGTGGTTCATGTCGGCGCCCATGTGCGACGCCTTCCTGGTGCTGGCGCAGGCGGCCGGCGGGCTGTCGTGCTTCCTGATGCCGCGCTTCCTGCCCGACGGCTCCGTGAACGCGCTCCGCTTGCAGCGGCTCAAGGAGAAGCTCGGCAACCGCTCCAACGCCTCCTCCGAGGTGGAGTTCCAGGGCGCGCACGCCTGGCTTATCGGCGAGGAGGGCCGTGGGGTGCCCGGCATCATCGAGATGGTCACCGGCACCCGTCTCGACTGCGCTGTGGCCTCGGCGGGGCTGATGCGGCTCATGCTTGCCAACGCCATCCACCACTGCCGGCACCGCACTGTGTTCCAGCGCAAGCTCGTCGACCAGCCCCTGATGGGCCAGGTGCTGGCCGACCTCGCCCTGGATGCCGAGGCGGCCACGGCGCTGGCCTTCCGGCTCGCCCGCAGCTTCGACCGCGCCTCCGACCCGCACTCCGCGGCCTGGCGCCGGCTGATGACCCCGGTCACCAAATACTGGATCTGCAAGATGGCGCCCGCGTTCGGCTACGAGGCCATGGAGTGCCTGGGCGGGAACGGCTACGTGGAGGAAGGACTGGCGGCGCGGGTCTATCGTGAGATGCCCCTCAATGCCATCTGGGAAGGGTCCGGCAATGTGATGGCGCTCGACCTCCTGCGCGTTCTCCAGCGCGAGCCGGACACGGTCGCGATCGTCCTGGAGGACCTTGGTGCGGCCGCCGGAGGCGATTCCCGCCTCAAGACGCAACTGGAGCGCGTACAGCGCATGCTGCACGAACCGCGGCTTCTCGAACGGCGCGGGCGGGCGCTGGCGGAGGCCTTGGCGACGCTTGCGGCTGGCGCCATCCTGCGCGCGCATGCGCCTGCGTACGTTGCCGATGCCTATCTTGCAACGCGGCTGTCGGGCCTCCCCCGACAGACCTACGGTCAGGGACTGGACGCTGCGGATACCCGTGGGATCGTCGAGCGGGCCTTCCCAGGCTGACTCGGCGTCGCGCGGCGTACCTACGCCGCCCGGCCCTGGGCCGCCGCCGTACGGGTCATGGCCTTGACGATCTCGCCCAGAGCATCGATGAAACCGTTGCGCTGGTCGGATCTGAGCACGGAAAGGATGCGTTGATCGACCTTGGAGGCAACCGGCTTCACGCCGCTCAGGATGTTCTGCCCCTTGGCCGTCAGGCGCACGGCGTACATGCGGGCGTCGCGCTTGGTGCGTTTCCTCTGCAGCAGGCCCTTCTTCACAAGACGTCGGACGACATCGGCCAGGGTGGAGCGGTCAACGCCTGTCTGCTCGACGAGGCCCGTCTGGCTCACGTCCGGGTTCTGCCCGACGCACACGAGCACGGCATATTGCCGGGGGGTCAGATCGACCTTCGCCGTCTCGTTCGTGAACAGCACCTCGGCGCATTGGCCGGCGCGGTGCAACAGGTGCAGGGCCGACGAGTCGAGCGGGCCTGAACGGTGATTGTCCTTCATGTGAATAGTCTCCGAATCGGTTGGGGTACGGGAGAGATAGGAACCGATGGTCACGGAACCAAGGGGATGCAACCAATACCAATACCCAGGACGTGCACGGTCCATCGATAGTATGTAACCATCGTTCTTAACGGGCGCTTTCGGCGCGCCTCCGGCTCATCGCGAACGGTCCATCCGGCGCGTTCCGTCGCAAATCGGCGGTATTCGGTGCAATGCAAAATGTCGCTGGCCGGCGGCACGCCGAGCGGCCAGGACGGGGGTCGGGGCACCCGGGCCATCGCCGGGCGGTGCCCGCGGCCACGGGCCGGAGCCCGGTCGGGGTTCAGCCTGAGCTGAGCCGGCGCAGGCGGTCGAGCGCGGCCTGCAGGATCAGCGTGGCTGCGACCTTATCGATCACCTCGGCCCGGCGCCTGCGCGAAAGATCGGCCTCCAGCAGCGCGCGTTCCGCGGCCACCGTGGTCAGCCGCTCGTCCCAGTAGGCGATCGCCAGCGGCGCGGCCTTCGCCAGATTGCGGACGAAGGCCCGTGTCGCCTGGGCGCGCGGCCCCTCCGAGCCGTCGAGGTTCAGGGGGAGGCCGACCACGAAGCCGCCCGCGCCATGCTCGCGGGCCAAGTCGAGGAGCCGGCGCAGGTCCTCGGCTAGGCGGCTGCGGCGCAGTGTCACGAGTGCGGAGGCAATGTTGCGCGTTGTGTCCGACAGCGCAAGTCCCAGCGTCTTGGTACCCACATCGATGCCGATGAGACGGGCGCCCGGCGCCAGGGACGCCGCGAACTCGGGCAGCGGCAGGGCCCCGCCGCCTTTCTGTCCATCCTTCTGCGCGCCGGCGCCGATCATGACGGGCTTGCCCGGAAACCTTGTGGTTTGTCGTCGTTCGTCCTAGAGAAAGCTGGCGCACTCTATCACAGGGCGGCTGCGGCGGTCCCGCGGAGGCCTTGCCAGCCGAGAGAACCGCCCGGCAGCCAAAGTGCCGCCTTGGAACGCGCAAGGATTTGTTTACGTCCCGAATGATGCCGCGGGGCGATTACGGGACGGGCCCCGATATGCTACATGCGGACGTTTCCTGACTTTTTGCCGCAGCTATGGCCGGCTGGAGCGACGCGGGCGGCGGCAGCAGGTGGAGAAACTCTGAAGGCCGGGAGCGCTTGGGGCCCGGCCCCCGACCAAGAGCCTATGTCGCGCCGCGCGAAGGCCACGCACGCCACGCACGCCAGGGAAGCGCACCAGGGAAGGGTGGAATGGCATGACCGACAACAGCATCGGCAAGGGTAGCGGAGGGGCCGTGCCGCGGGTGCTGGTCGATCTCGCCAGGAACGCGCCAGCGATGATGTGGACCTTCACCGCCACCACGTTCCTGTCCGCGTTGCTGCTGTTCGCCATTCAGCCAATGTTCGCCAAGATGGTGCTGCCCGTGCTCGGCGGCTCGCCGTCGGTGTGGTCCGTCTCCGTCTTCTTCTTCCAGGCCGCCCTGCTCGCGGGCTACCTCTACGCTCACCTCCTGATCAACAAGGTACCCCCCCACCTCACGGGCCTCATTCATCTGGCGGTATGTGTCCTGGCGTTCATCTCTCTTCCGATCGGCATGGTCGCCTGGATGGGCGATCCGCCCCAGGGCGAGCCCTACCTGTGGCAGCTCGGCATGTTCGCGGCCTCCATCGGGCTGCCGTTCGTGGCGGTTTCGGCCAATGCGCCGCTGCTGCAGGCCTGGTTCGCCCGCAGCGGTCACCCCGACGCCCGCGACCCCTATTTCATGTACGCCGCCAGCAACCTGGGCAGCCTGATCGCGCTCCTGGGCTATCCCTTCTTTCTGGAGCCCGCCTTCGGCCTCAGCGAGCTGAGCCACCTGTGGGCCTATGCCTACGTCCTGCTGGTGCTGGCCATTGCCGCCTCGTTCTTCCTGATGCGCGGCGCGCAGGCGGGCGGCGTGCCCGAGACGGCGGCCCCGCCGGCCGGCGAGACCGTGGCGACCGCGTCGGCGCCCACCTGGGCCAACCGGCTCGCCTGGATCGGGCTGGCGTTCGTACCCGCCGCGCTGGTCACGGCGTTCACGGTGCACATCACCACAGACGTGGCCTCCGCCCCGCTCCTGTGGGTGTTCCCGCTGGCGCTCTACCTGCTCACCTTCGTCCTGGTGTTCCGCGATCGGCCGCTGATTTCGCGCGAGGCCCTGCTGTTCCTGCACCTCATTGCGCTGGCCATCGCGCTTATTGGGCTGTCGTTCCAGACCCACGACTGGTTCATCCTGAGCATCACCGGCGTGACGGTGTTCTTCACCACCGCCATGCTGGCCCACCGCACGCTGTACGAGGCGCGGCCGGCCCCGGCCTACCTCACCGAGTTCTACCTGTGGATGTCTTTCGGGGGTGCGCTGGGCGGCATGTTCACCGCCCTGGTGGCGCCCAAGCTGTTCAGCGAGATCTACGAGTACCCGCTCCTGCTTGCCGCTTCCATGGCCTGCCGGCCCGGCGCGCTCAGCCTCGGTGAGGACCGGCAGAAGGTGAAGGACGAGGCCGTCGTCCTGTGGCTCCTCGCCGCCGCGGGAGCGCTGCTCATCGTGCTCCTGCAACCCGGCTCCTGGTTGTCCGACTTGCTCGGCAACAACCCGCGCCTGGCACGCATCGGGCTCACGCCCCTGGTCGTCATGGTGCTCGCCGCCCTGCTGCTGGCCAACGTCAAATTCGCCTCTCGCCAGCTGGTGGCGGCCGGCCTCATGTGCCTGGCCCTCGTGACGCTGCCCTCCGCCGTGCGCCAGGCCGACTCGCAGATCACGCGGCGCAGCTACTTCGGCGTCTACCGCGTGGCGGATTCGCCTGACACCGGCTACCGCACGCTGGTGCACGGCACCACCCTGCACGGCGCCCAGCGCATCTACGACGAGGACGGCAAGGAGGTCGACGACACCGTTCCGACCACCTACTACTATCCGGGCAGCCCGATCGGCCAGACCATCGCCAAGCGGCGCGAGATCCTGGCCGCCAAGGGCGAGAAGGGGCGCTACGGCATCGTCGGCCTCGGCACCGGCTCCAGCTCCTGCCACAAGCAGGAGGGCGAGACCTGGAAGTTCTTCGAGATCGACCCGACGGTCATCAAGATCGCCGAGGACCCCAAGAACTTCACCTTCGTCTCCAAGTGCCAGCCGGACATCGACATCGCCATCGGCGATGCACGGCTCACCATTGCCAAGGAGCCCGATTCCAGCTTCGACCTGTTCATCATCGACGCTTTCACGTCCGATGCCATCCCGGTGCACATGCTCACCAAGGAGGCAGTGCAGCTGTTCCTCAACAAGCTCAAGCCCGACGGCGTCGTGCTGCTGCACACCTCCAACCGCTACCTCGACTTGAACTCGGTGCTGGGTGCCATCCAGAAGGTGCTGCCGGAAGGCACCGCGGGCATCGCCATGCAGGACGCTGGCGGCGAGGGCTACGGGCAGACGGGCTCCTCGGTGGTGGTGTTCGCCAAGAGCGAGGCGGCCTTGCAGCCCTACCGCTCGCTCGAAGGCGCCCTCGA
>DATBKR010000211.1:0-4109 GCA_036555805.1 Hyphomicrobiaceae bacterium
CTGCCCTTGCACGCGCCTGTACGCATGACAACCTTCCGGCCCCGCCCCACGCCACAAACCAGCTCGACCGACAATCTGCAGCGATCATATGTGACGGGAGGGAAATGGGGGGCTCAGCCGGCATGCTGTGGAAAAGCCGCCCCGGCGCTGGCTCTGCCCTCGCGGGGAGACGATCAGCCCCGGCGCCTTCGGGCTGCCGGCTGGGGGGCGGCCCGCGTGCATAAGCCGCCGCCCCTGGGACGCTGGACGACTTGGGTTAACCTGCAGCGCCGCTTATGGAATATAAGCTGCGGCGCGAATGGTTTCGCGCAACGTTTCGGGTGATCCTGGGCAGATGGCCACGACCGTCGGCAACATCCTGCGCCTCTCGCGCGCCGGCTTCGTGCTGGCGCAGCACGGCGTGGAGTTCGTGCCGGCAGGCACGCGCGCTCCCGTGGCGCTGCAGGTGGCTCGGGCCCTGACACTGCCCGTGCGCGCCCTGACCTGGCCGTTCCGCGCCGCCCGGCCCAAGGGGGCGCGCGTGGCGGCGGCGCTGGCGAACCTGGGACCCAGCTACATCAAGCTCGGGCAGTTCCTGGCTACGCGCGCCGACCTGATCGGGCCGAAGCTGGCCGACGACCTGCGCCACCTGCAGGACCGGCTGCCGCCCTTCTCCATGAAGGAGGCGCGCCGCACCATCGAAGTCGAGCTGGGCGGGCGGCTGGAGGACCACTTCGCCGAGCTGGGCCCGCCGGTGGCCGCCGCTTCCATCGCCCAGGTGCACAAGGCGGTGGTGGTGGTGGAGAACGGCGCGCCGCGCGAGGTGGCCGTCAAGATCCTGCGCCCCGGCATCGAGCGGCGTTTCCAGCAGGACCTCGACAGCTACTTCTTCGCCGCGCGCCAGATCGAGCGCTTCCATCCGCCCACCCGGCGGCTGCGGCCGGTGGCGGTGGTGGAGACGCTCGCCCGCTCGGTGGAGATCGAGATGGACATGCGGCTGGAGGCCGCCGCCATCTCCGAGATGGCCGACAACATCGCGTGCGACGCCACGCCCGAACTGGGCAGCTTCCGCGTGCCGGCGGTCGATTGGCGCCGCACCGCCGGGCGCGTGCTGACTCTGGAATGGATCGACGGCATTCCCATCGCCGACCACGAGTCTTTGAAGGCCGCCGGCCACGACCTCAGGGCGCTGGGGCTGACGGTGCTGCGCGCCTTCCTGCGCCACGCCATGCGCGACGGCTTCTTCCACGCCGACATGCACCAGGGCAACCTGCTGGTGGACAAGGAAGGGCGGGTGGTGGCCGTGGACTTCGGCATCATGGGGCGGCTCGGCTTCAAGGAGCGCCGGTTCCTGGCCGAGATCCTGCACGGGCTCATCACGCGCGACTACCGCCGCACCGCCGAGGTGCACTTCGAGGCGGGCTATGTGCCGCCGCACCAACCGGTCGAGGTGTTCGCCCAGGCCATGCGGGCGATCGGCGAGCCGATCCACGGGCGCACGGCCTCCGAGATTTCCATGGCCGATCTCCTGGGCCAGCTGTTCGCCTACACCGAGGTGTTCGACATGGCGACGCGGCCGGAGCTGATCCTGCTGCAGAAGACCATGGTGGTGGTGGAGGGTGTGGCGCGCTCGCTCGACCCCGAGCTCAACCTGTGGACTGCCGCCGAGCCCATCGCCAAAGATTGGGTCGAGACCAACCTGGGCGTGGCCGGGCGGCTGCGCGAGGCGGGCGCCGGCGCCGAGACGGTCGGCCGCGTGCTCGGCGAGGTCCCACGCCTGCTTGAGCAGGCCGAGCGCACGGCGCTGGCCCTGGCCGACAGCGCACGCGAGGGCTTCCGCCTGGATCAGGACACCGTGGAGCGGCTGGCCTCGGCGCAGGCACGCCACGGCCGCTGGAGTCGCTGGGCCCTGTGGATCGGCGCGTTGGCGCTGGCAGCGATCGCCGTGCGGCTGATGCTGGGGGCGGTTTGATCTCCCACCTCATCATCCCGGAAGCTTCAGGATCAGCCAGGCGGCGAACTGGGCCGCCCAGACGGCGCCGAGGGACAGGTCCCAGAACAGGCTGCGGCGCTGGACCCGATCGAGGTCGCTGCGCAGGGCCGGATGCAGCGCCCTGCTGCGCCTCGACCCGGGCGGCCGGTAGTGCGGCGAGCCGATGCGGCGGCGGATGAGGCGGTAGGGGTACACGGCGCCGTAGCGCTCGTAAAGCTGGCGCGCCCAGCGGGTCTGCAGCGCGCTCTTTAGGACGATGGCGCCGAGCGGGTAGCCGAAGAGCACGTAGACGAGAGCGACTTGGATGCTATCGAGCGCCATTGTCCGCACGGGGACCCGTTCCTCCCCAGCCCCTGCATCAGGCCAAGCAAAAAACGCTCAGCCAACGCCTGGACGGATGACCAACGCAAAGACAGAAAGAAAATGGATTGCGTGACCTGTGCCGCACCCGCCCCGGCACGCGCCGAGGCTGGCACACCCTGCGCCTACGCCGTGGGCTGCGACGCCGCGAACGCGGGGACGGCCTTGGCGAAGGTGTCGAGCCAGTCCACCAGGGCGGGATGGCCGGCGCGCCATTTGCCCTCGTGGCGGAAATCGAGATAGCCGAGTGCGCAGGCGAGCGTGAGGTGGCCGTAGTCGGGGCTCTCCTTCCACGCCGGCGGCTTGCGCTCCAGGACATCGAGCGCGCGGTCGATCTTGGCCTGCTGGCGCTCCTGCCAGGGCGCGTGCCACTTCTCCTCGGGCCGGAAGCGCTTCTCGTACACCAGCAGCAGCGCCGCATCGAGCATGCCGTCGGCGAGGGAGCCCAGTGTCAGCGTCTTGATGCGCTCCACGCCGGACCTCGGGAACAGCACGGGCGCCGGCGCCAGGCTGTCCAGGTACTCGCAGATCACGTGGCTGTCGAAGATGGCGGTATCGCCGTCGATGATCAGCGCGGGGATCTTGCCGAGCGGGTTCGCCGCGGTGATCTCGGGGTTGTCGAGCGGGTTGGTATCGACCGGGGTGACCTCGATGCGGTCCCGCAGGCCCTTGAGGGCCGTGGCGAGCGTCACCTTGCGCCCGTAGGGCGAGAAAGGATGGGACAAGAGTTGCATGGGTGTGTTCGCCTCCCCTCCGTCGGAAACCCGTGCCCGCACGAGACCGCATGGTGCCTGGGAGCGCTCCGCTCGGCAAGCGCCTGCAGACCGGGGTGCGCGACGTGACCCCATGCCGCGGTGCAGCACCGGCACGGCCGGGAACCGGCGGCGCCCTTCAGCGCGTCGCGTGTGTCGGAGAGCATCTGTTGGGTCGAGCGAAGCGAGACCCAACACCGCTCGTTGGGTCTCGCTACCGCTCGACCCAACCTACGCGCCTTCGCGCAGCTTGTAGCGCTGGATCTTGCCTGTGGCGGTCTTGGGGAGGCCGTCGACGAACTCGATCCAGCGCGGGTACTTCCACATGCCTGCCCTGGTCTTGACGTGCTCCTTCAACTCCTCGGGCAGGCCGTTGGCGGCGGCCTTGCCGGGCTTCAGCACGATGAAGGCCTTGGGCTTCACGAGGCCGTCCGCGTCCTGCTTGGGCACAACGGCCGCCTCCAGGACCGCGTCGTGACCGATAAGCGCGCTCTCCACCTCGAAGGGAGACACCCAGATGCCCGACACCTTGAACATATCGTCGGTGCGACCCTGGTAGGTGTAGAATCCGTCCGCATCGCGCGTGTACTTGTCGCCCGAGCGGGTCCAGCCGCCCTCGAAGGTGGCGCGGCTCTTCTCCCGCTGGTTCCAGTAGCCGTCGGCGGCGCTCGGGCCGCGCACCAGCATCTCGCCCACCTCGCCGTCGGGCACGTCGCCGCCCTTCTCGTCGACGAGGCGGATCTCGTAGCCCGGCACCGCCCGCCCCGAAGTGCCGTACTTCAAGGCGCCGGGGCTGTTGCAGACGTACTGGTGCAGCATCTCGGTGGAGCCGACGCCATCGAGGATGTCGACGCCGAAGCGGGCGCGGAACGCCTTGCCCACCTCGGCCGGCAGCGCCTCGCCGGCCGAAACGCAGATGCGCAGGCGCCGGGAGCTGTTCTCGGGCGTTCCCTCCGGGTAGGCCAGCATGGCCGCATAGAGCGTGGGGACGCCGAAGAAGAACGTGGGCTGATACTGCTTGAGGG
>DATBKR010000212.1:0-2496 GCA_036555805.1 Hyphomicrobiaceae bacterium
CAACGGCCCGAATCCCAGTCTAGTCGCTCTCGGCGATGGAAGTTGTTGACCGCCGCGCAACAGACACAAAGACTTTGCGGCTGCCGGCCCGGCGTCGTGGCCGATGCCTCCGGATGGCGCCATCTGCCGGGCTGGCTCAGCCCCGAAGGGCAGCGCCTGCTGCTGGCCGCGCTGCGGGCCGTGATCGCGGACGCCCCGCTCGTGCGCCACACCATGCCGAAGAGCGGCAAGGCTTTTTCGGTGCTGATGACCAATTGCGGGCCGCTCGGCTGGGTTTCGGACCGCGACGGCGGCTACCGCTACCAGGCCACCCACCCGGAGACCGGCCGGCCCTGGCCGCCAATACCCGACCTGCTGACTGAGGTTTGGCGGGACGTAGCGGGCTACCGCCCCCCTCCCGAGGCGTGCCTGGTCAACTACTACGCCGCCGGCACCAGGCTCGGCTCGCATCGCGACGCCGATGAGGACGACGCCCACGCCCCGGTGGTGTCGGTCTCCCTGGGCGACGACGCCACCTTCCACGTCGGCGGTGCCCGCCGCGGCGACCCGAAACGGCTCCTCCTCCTCAAGTCCGGCGACGTGTTCGTCCTGGGCGGCGCGGCGCGCGACTTCTACCACGGCATCGACCGCATCCACCCCGGCACCTCGCCCCTCCTCGCCGAAGGCGGCCGCTTCAGCCTCACCTTGCGCCGCGTCACCCGCCCTTAGGGTTAAGGTGGCGGGGCGGTCAGGCCGCTTCCAGCCGCGCCAGCTCGGCCTCGAACGCGCGGCGGAGCTGGGCACCTTCGTCCTCGGGGAGCCAGCCCGTCATGTGGGGGACGATGGCGCGATAGACGGCAAGGCGGTCCTCGTTCCAAGGCAGGGTCCTGGCCGCCCGTGCCTCGCCCAGGATGCGGGCGAGGCGCCGGCGCACGTCGTCGAGATCGGGCCTATAGGGTGGAAGGGTCGGCTCGGGTGGCGGCAGTGGGGTCAGACCCTGCGGGTCTGACCCCAAGGGCACCGCCGGCTCGATGTCCGCGAACAGGTCTGACTGAATGGGACGAGCCATGCGCGTGCGAGCCTCGCTGTTGCGAATCGTGGAGCGATGGTGCGCGAGCCGGTGAGCCGGGACGAGGGGCGGCGGAGCGGTTATCCCCTACGGGAGCAGTTGTGCTACCAGCGCGTCGATGCGCTCGGCGACGCCCGACTCGGCCAGGGCCTCGCGCACGCGGCGGCGGGCAAGTCTGGAAATGGATATCGTCGGGAAGGGCGACCCCGGCAGCGACCTTCTCGGCTTCGGCGCCAGCGGCGGCGAGATCCGCATGAAGGCCGAGCGCCGCGTCGAAGCGCGGGATCGGGAGCGTGAACATCACCTTGTCGAAATGGCGCGCGCCCCATTGGCCCCGCGCCTGCAGCCCCTCGACCTTCTTGCGAGCGGTTTCGCTGCCCAGGATGGAGGCCAGGTAGAGACCTTCGCGCCGGTCGGCGACCGGTGCCCAATAGAGCATGTGGTCGATGACGGCGCGGCCATCTTCCACGATTGCTGCCGCGGGTAGAGTGCCCGCTTTGGCGTAGACGACACGACTTGGCCTGATGGGGAACTGAGCGCCGAGCTCATTGTGGTAGTTCCAGCGTTCAGCCAGCTTCATGTCGCTGACACCGTGCTCGTTCCACTGCGCCTCCGCCTCGCCCATCCATCCGGCCAACCCGGTCTTACCCCGGCGGGCCGCTGCGTCCGCATCAAGCACGGTTCCCTTGCTGTCAACGGGCACCATGCCCTCGAATGGGCGAAAGAGGCGAAACGGCAGGATGGACTCGCCCAACAGCACGGGACGCAGGAACTCCGCTTCGACCGCGTGCTCGAGTTTGGCAAGCTTTTTCCACGGCAGCTTTTCTTGCACCGACCTCCTGCTCTCTATCAAGGGCATTCTCGGATTGGTGCCGACCCGCCCGCCCTCCACGCGGTCCACCAGGCAGAACACACGAGGCACCAATGTCGCGCCTTGGCGGAAGTCGTCGCGGTAGACTGAAATCCTCTCGTAGGAGGCCTTCGTTGGGCGGGGCGCATCCTTGATCATCTTGAGAGCCTTGTCTGCCGTCCCCTCCGGCGCATCGCGACAGGGCAGTGCGCCCGAATAGCGCCGCACCTTGCTGGGCAGCTCCTTGCCGAGTCCACGGCCGGCACGGGCAAACAACACGCAAGATGGCACCGGGAACAACGGCTGCACGTCGTCGTCGAGCACCCAGGCGTCGGTGAACTGGACGTTCCTGCTGTAGAAATTTCCCGAGCGGAATTTCTCGAATTGGCCACGGGTCATGGCCGCCAGGGGCATCACGAACGCAATGCGGCCGCCTGACTTGAGGTAAAGGGCGACAGAGCGCGCGAAGAACAACGCCGAGAGGTCGTTCTGGGTGGCGAGCTTGCCGCCGACGTAGATCTGCTCGTCCTTCGCCAGGTCCTTGAAGCGGCTGTGGAGGTCGTCCGACATGTGCCGCAGCGCCAGCCACGGCGGATTG
>DATBKR010000213.1:0-3668 GCA_036555805.1 Hyphomicrobiaceae bacterium
CGAGCGCCATTGCTGGCACCCCGCCGGAGACCGACGAGCGGACCCCCTGGATATCGAGCCATCTCGCTCTCCTTCCAGGCGCCGGATCGTCTGCACGTGGGATGTCGGATGGCGCCATCCACGTCCCGTCGCAGCAGACGACGCGCATATTATATCAGGCAGCCGCGCCCCACTGGGGATAGGCGCCGCGGGGAGAACCCCATGCGCGTTGCCGACAGCGTCGATACAGCGTTAACGCACAGGCGCGGCAAGCTCCGTAGGGTGCAATAGCGCGTTAGCGCGTATTGCACCGATGCCCACCCTGATCGCGGTGCCGGTAGAGGGAATTTCGGTGCAATGCGCCTTCGGCTTATTGCACCCTACGGTCCTCTATCGCCGCTCCTGCGCACGCCGCAACGCGGCGGCGAAGGCGCTCTCCGCCGGCGTGGAGGCCTTCGGGGGCGGCGCGCTGGTGCGGGGGCCGGCGCCCTGGGCCGAAGGGGGGCCGCTGCGCGCCGGCGCATTCCGGTCGATCGTCCCCGAGCGCATCGTCAGGCTGATGCGCTTCCTCCCCACATCCACCTCCTTCACGCGCACCATCACCACGTCGCCGGCCTTCACCACCCCGTGCGGGTCCTTGACAAAGCGGTCGGCGAGCTCCGAGACGTGCACCAGGCCGTCCTGGTGCACGCCGATGTCCACGAAGGCGCCGAACGCCGCCACGTTGGTCACCACGCCTTCCAGCTGCATGCCGGGCTTCAGGTCGGTGATCTTCTCCACGCCCTCCTTGAAGGCGGCGGTCCTGAACTCCGGGCGTGGGTCGCGGCCGGGCTTTTCCAGCTCGGCGATGATGTCGGTGACCGTGGGAATGCCGAAGGTCTCGTCGGCGAACGCCGCCGGCTTCAGCGTCTTGAGGAACGCCTTGTCGCCGATCATCGCCTTGATCGGCCGCCCAGTGGCCGCGGCGATCTTCTCCACCACGGGGTAGGCCTCGGGGTGCACGGCCGACGCGTCGAGCGGGTTCTTGCCGTTCATGATGCGCAGGAAGCCCGCCGCCTGCTCGAACGCCTTGGGACCGAGCCTCGGCACCTTCTTCAAGGCGCTGCGCGAGGCGAACGCCCCGTTCTCGTCGCGGTGGGCCACGATATTGGCCGCCAGCGTTTTGTTGAGACCCGACACCCGCGTCAGCAGCGGCGCCGAGGCGGTGTTCACGTCCACGCCCACCGAGTTGACGCAATCCTCCACCACCGCGTCGAGCGAGCGGGCGAGCCCCGCCTGGTTCACGTCGTGCTGGTACTGGCCGACGCCGATCGCCTTGGGCTCGATCTTCACCAGTTCCGCCAGCGGGTCCTGCAGCCGGCGCGCGATCGAGACGGCCCCGCGCAGCGACACGTCGAGATCGGGGAACTCCTGCGCCGCCAGCTCGGAGGCCGAGTAGACCGAGGCGCCGGCCTCCGACACCACCACCTTGGTGAGCCCGAGGTTCGGCATCTTGGCGATCAGCTCGCCCACCAGCTTGTCGGTCTCGCGGCTCGCCGTGCCGTTGCCGACGCTCACCAGCTCCGCTTTGTGCCTCATGCACAGGGCAGCCAGCGCGGCGAGCGCGCCGTTCCAATCGTTCTTCGGCTCGTGCGGATAGATCGTATCGGTGGCCGCGAGCTTCCCCGTGGCATCCACCACCGCCACCTTGACGCCCGTGCGGAAGCCCGGATCGAGCCCCATGGTCACGTGCGGCCCCGCCGGTGCGGCCAGCAGCAGGTCCTTGAGGTTGCGCGAGAACACCGAGATCGCCTCGGCGTCGGCGCGCTCCTTGAGCCGCGCCAGCAGATCGGCCGAGGTCGAGGGTGCCATGCGGCTCTTCCAAGCCAGCCGCGCCGTCTCCGCGAGCCAGGCATCCGCCGGCCGCCCGCTGTCGGCGATGTTGAACGCGGCCCGGATCTTGGCCTCCGCCGGGTGCAGCCTGCCGTCCTCGTGCGGAACGTCGAGATCGAGGTCCAGCATCCCCTCGTTGCGCCCGCGCAGCACGGCGAGCGCACGGTGCGAGGGCATATCCTGGATGCGCTGGCCGAACTCGAAATAATCAAAGAACTTTGCCCCCTCGCCCTCCTTGCCCTTGACCACCCTGGAGGCGAGCACGCCGTCGCTCCACTCCCACTCGCGCAAGGCACCGACCAGCTTGGGCGCCTCGGCCATGCGCTCGATCAGGATGTGGCGGGCGCCGTCCAGCGCCGCCTTGGCGTCGGCCACGCCCTTCTCGCCGTCGACGAACTTCGCGGCCTCGACATCCGGCATCAGCGCCGGGTTGGCGAGCAGCGCCTCGGCCAGCGGCTCCAGGCCCGCCTCGCGCGCGATCTGCGCCTTGGTGCGGCGCTTGGGGCGATAGGGCGCGTACAGGTCCTCCAGGGCCACCTTGGTGTCGGCCTCGGCGATGGCGCGGGCGAGCTCCGGAGTGAGCTTGCACTGCTCCTCGATGCTCCTGAGCACGGTGGCGCGCCGCTCCTCCAGCTCGCGCAGGTAGCCCAGGCGTTCCTCGAGCTTGCGCAACTGCGTGTCGTCGAGCCCGCCGGTCCTCTCCTTGCGGTAGCGGGCGATGAACGGCACGGTGGCGCCTTCGCCCAGCAACTCCACGGCCGCCGCCACCTGGCCGACGCCGACGCCGAGCTCGCTGGCTATGCGCTGGCTGATCCTGTCCATCGTTGGCCTCCCGCGCTCTCCTGCCTGGAGGCGCGTTACATTGCCGATTCCAGCACGCATGGGAAGCTCTCCGGAAGCAACACCCGCACCGCCTACACCGGGTTCGAAAGCTTCATGAGAACGAGGCCGCCCACGATCAGGACGGCTGCCAGCACGCGCAGCGGACTGGCCGGTTCACCAAGCACGGCAATGCCGACGAGGAAGGCGCCGACCGCCCCGATCCCAGTCCACACGGCATATGCCGTCCCGAGCGGCAGCAACCGCATCGACCAGGCGAGCAGCGCGAAGCTCAGCAGCATCGCTGCTCCCGTGACGGTGGAGGGCCACAGCCGCGTGAACCCCTCCGATTGCTTCATCGAAAAGGCCCAGACCACCTCCAGCAGACCGGCAATTGTCAGAGCGAGCCATGCCACGACAGCCTCCTTCCAGCAAGCTGCCGGGCCGTCCCGGACTTGGACCCATGGAGGGGGAGGACGTGGCCTCGCAAAGGCACAGATGGGCTCATGCCGCGAGGAAGTCAACAACGGCTGTCCGGGCAGACCCGGGCCGGCGCGGGCGAGCGCAGCCCCGCCAACAACGCCGGAAGCGCCCTTCCCGCGGGGGAAAGACGCCTGACCGGCCCCGGAAGTCGCGCAGCAGGCGTCTACGCCTGGGGCGACATCTTGTTCAGGGTATCGACGATGGCGACCAGGTCGTTGATGAACTGGTCGCGTTGGCGGCCTGGAAGGGCTTCCAGGATGCGGTCGTCAACGCGCTTTGCCAGCGGCTCGGCCGTACGCAGGGCCTTGCGACCCTCGTCGGTCAGCTTCACGGCGTAGGCGCGTGCATCTTCCTTCGTGCGCCGTCGCTGCAAGAGCCCCTTGCGCTGCATGCGGCGCACGATGTCGGCCAGGGTCGACCGGTCGATGCCCGTGCGTTCCACGAGGCCGGTCTGGCTGAGCCCTTCGTTCTGGGAGACCGTGACGAGCACCGCGAGCTGCCGCGGCGTGAGGCCG